>NZ_JBPAOH010000033.1:0-62716 GCF_050875635.1 Tolypothrix sp. VBCCA 56010 | reverse complement strand
CGCCGCCCGAACTTAACGCTTGTGGACTGCAAGGAGCCGACTCCCCAGGTTGAAGCAAGAAATGTTGAGCGATGTCCAAGGATGTCCAGTAAATATAGAACAGGTGATGCAAATGTTTAACCTGACTTACGAATTTAAGTTAAAGCCAACGAAAAACCAAATAACAGTATTTGAAGAATGGTTAGAAACTCACAGAAAAGTTTATAACTATGCTTTGGCTGAACGGAAAGACTGGTATGTGGGAACAAAATCACGGGTTCCCAAGGTTTAAGAAGCCAGGTAGGATGCGGTCTTTTTCTTTTCCCCAATTAGGGAAAGACCCATTAATTAACGGGTATATTAAATTGCCTGTTATCGGTGCGGTTAAAATTCGCTCCTCGCGCTCAATTCCGGACAACGCAATAATCAAACAAGCTCGAATAGTTAAACGTGCTTCCGGATGGTACGTGATGCTAACCCTGCAATGGGATGTATCTGTACCGTCTCCAATGCCTCATGGTGAAGCGTTGGGTGTGGATGTAGGTTTAATAGATTTTGTCGCCACTTCAAATGGGTTAAATGTCAAGCGCCCTAAGTTTTTTGTAGACCTCCAATGTAAGCTTAAATTGCTACAACAACGAGTTAGTCGCAAGAAATTAGGATCGAGTAATTGGCGTAAAGCTCAAATGAAGGTGCGCTCCTTGCATGAACACATTGCTAATGCCAGGAAAGACTTTCACTGGAAAACAGCGCACCGAATATGTGACGGCGCTGGGATGGTATTTGTAGAAGACTTGAATTTAATCGGGCTATCTCGCGGGATACTTGGCAAGCACTGCTTAGATGCGGGATGGGGGCAGTTCTTCCAAATACTTGAGCAGTGTTGCTTTAAACGCGGCGTGTATTTCCAGAAAGTTAATAGTAGAAAGACAAGTCAGATTTGTCCAAACTGTCAAACAGAGACAGGAAAAAAAGACTTGTCAGAGCGTATTCATGCTTGCTCAAATTGCGGATATACCACTAATAGAGATGTGGCAGCAGCGCAGATAGTCTGTCTCATAGGACTTGCAGCCGTGGGATACACGGTGAAGATGCTTAGTGAGGGTAAATTCATCGGAATCCCCGCGACCTAAGAATCCCCCGCCTTATAGCCGTGGGGAGTATCAATTCAACTCATTAACGCCGGACTTGACCGCTAAATCCCGCAGCTTTAAACTGCTTCAGCTTCAATGGGGTAGGCTGATTCGCAGCTACAGAAATTCTCAAATCAAAATCACTGATACCTGGTGGTATTTCCGCAATTGAACCCAGACGGGTACGATTTTGCATTACCGAATCGCCGTTAGCATCATAGATGCGCCCAAAAATATCTGCATCGTAAACTGTTTTGTTAGTATCATTTTGAGCTTTACCAGTGACAATAAAGCAGTTAGCAGCTCTAGAACCGCTACTGGTAACAGCTCCTTTTGCCAGTTCTGGTGGACACTCATGATAGGAAATATCGAATAGTTTAACTTGTGTCAGCGCTACAGCGGGCGGAGTAAACACCCACGAAAGAACCCCGATGACACAGCAAATGAAAACAAGCGTTTTGGAGCGCAACCGCATAAAAGACACCGTAAATAAATTCAATAATAGATAGCTTTCACCCCAGCTTACCTTGAATTTAACTCCAAAGAAAGTTGGAAAGTTGTTTTTAAGATTTGTAATAATTAAGAAATATATTCGCTCAATTGCCCTGAAATTATGAGTCCTGATGAGATTGAAGCCGCCTTGCAAGCAGCATTTAATAGTTGTGATGCAGCCAGCTGTCCTCTCACTGATATGCAGAAACAGATATTACTGCAAGTGATTTCGGAAATTCAGGAAAACTCTTATGCTGGTGTTGCAGATCTTCGCAATCCCTTAGACGAACTTACGCCGGCGGAATTAGAAGTATTTTTAGAGTTCGTCAAAACACAAGAGCAACACAACCGCACTTGGAAAGTACAATTACTTAACGATTGGCTGCAACAAAAGGACTCTGGAACAGTAAATTTTGTTCGCAAACGCTACGGTTTGCAATGGCTAAATCGCGTTGAGCCATATCATTTTGAAAAGTATTCTTATTTTGAGGATGCACTAAAACTCAGGATAGGCGATCGCATCGAAATTTCCAATGCTTTATGGGAATGGGTACAAGAAAATGGTCCGTGTACCCGCGAATGGTTTCCCTGCACAGTAATTCAAGTAAATCAAATTGGCAATGGCGATGATACATACACCAATTGCATCATCCGCTTTACCAACGGTACTGAATACGAAATTCAAGGAATTTACGAATGGAATCGTTATAACTGGCGCTGGCTGAGGAGGTAGGGGGAGTGGGGAGACAAGGGAGATGGGGGAGACAAGGGAGATGGGGGAGATGGGGGGATGGGGGGACAAGGGGAGTATTATTCAAAAATTCTCCTTGTCCCCTTGTCCCCTTGTCCCCTTGTCTCCCCCTCCCCTCATCCCCTCACCGCCAACCGAGGTGATTTCTTAGTGTTTGGCGCATGATGTCTACGGGGACGGTTTCTAAATCTAACCAGATTCTTAAGGCTGATGCACCTTGCTGGACTAGCATTTCTAAGCCGTCAATGGCGATCGCACCTTGTTGTCGTGCTAGTTGGAGAAATCGTGTTGGGCTAGGATTGTATATTAAATCGTAGGCGATCGCTCCTCTAGGCAAATCCCTCATTTCCTCTGCACTTAAAGGCGACACATCAACATTGGGATGCATTCCCATTGGCGTTGTGTTTACCAACAGATGTGCTTGGGGAATTATCCTTGACATTTCCTCCCATTTATGTATATGCAAGTTCACTTCTGGCGGTAAATTATCCCAACTATTGCGGAATTCTTTCAACTTCTCCTCATTGCGCCCAATTACATGAACTTGCGTACAACCAAGCTGGACACAACCGACTACAACAGCGCGAGATGCCCCACCATTGCCTAAAATTACAGCTACCGTCTGCTGCCAATTTCGCCTATACGTTGTTTGTAGAGGAGAGATAAATCCTTCTATATCAGTGTTTGTCCCAATCCAATGGTTATCTTTACGAAGAACAGTATTTACCGCACCTACAGATTTAGCAATTGGATGAATTGCCGATAAACAACTCATAATCGCCTGTTTGTGAGGAATTGTCACGTTAAAGCCTGTAACGCCAATCGCCAAAAAGCCTTGAATAGCTTTCGGCAAATCATCTGGTTTAATGGGAAAAGGCAGATAAACGTAATCTAATCCCAAAGATTCCAGAGCTGCATTATGCATCAACGGTGACAGCGAATGTTCAACCGGATGCCCAATTACTCCTAACAGTTTCGTTTTTCCAGTTATCATTTAAAATCAACACTTTCAGCTTCTAAGTTTGAATTAATGCTCAACTTTAAGTAATTACTTTAAGTAATTTCAACAACATACAGCGTTTTTCAGGTTGCAGGAGGTACACAGGTAGGGGCACAACATTGTTGTGCCCTTACTTGTTCTAATTGCATCTTAGCTTTATGCAAGTTAAGCAGCGTTTCTTGGTCATAGCGATGGGGGTACTCTAAACGCTTCCCTTGCATCGTTGCTCTAATCAATGCCGCTTGTTGGTCGGTAGGTTCTCCCATTTGATCCAATGCTTGCCCTAAGTCCTGATAGCCTTTAAAGGTGATTCTCCTTAATCCTTCCCCTTCCTTCATCTGACGTAAGGCAATAGCTGCAAAGGTCAATAAAGTATCAATCCAAGCAGTTTTATAACTAGGGTTTCCCAGTGGCTTCAATCCATACTGCTTGCAGAGTCCCTTAAGTTCCCCTAAGGTTTTGATTTCTAATTCGCTTCTAGTGAACATAAAATGATAATGTCCGTTGATTGATATTGATGGATATTGGCGGTTGCATACCGTGGAAAGTTTCAACCGCCAATTAACTATTAATTCACATGTACACATCTCAATCTATATTTTTTTACATTTCTAAATAATGCCTAACCCCAAGGGGAACCCAGACAATCTGCAACCATTTACCACAGATAGAGATGTACCGTTAACTGAAACCTTGACCATTAGAATTAGCAAGCCGATGAAACAAAAACTTAAATCTTTGGATAACTATGCAGAATTGTGTAGACAGGCTATAGCTAAGGCATTAAGTGAATTAGAAGATAGTAATGATTCTACTTAAAGTAATTTAATACACAATACATTACTGACTTTAAGTGATGATGATTTAACTTAAAGTAATTTTTACAAGGTACTACTCAACCTACCTATACCAATAACCAATATCTACTATCAACTAACAATACCAACCTTTAAAATAAATAATCAGCTTATAGCCAGAGAATGCCGAGCTACAATTATTAAAGGTTACTTAACATTTCGTCATATCATGCAGGCAACTACACACCCAGCTACAACCCCGATTCCGGGAAAATACTGGCAGTGGCGAGGGCACAACGTTTACTACGTAAGAGCGGGAGAAAAAAAACCTCAACGTCCACCTTTGCTGTTAGTGCATGGGTTTGGTGCTTCTACTGACCACTGGCGTAAGAATATCACAGGACTGTGTAACGATTTTGAAGTTTTTGCGATCGACCTTTTGGGATACGGACGTTCAGCTAAACCGAAGTTGGAATATAGCGGTAACTTATGGCGCGACCAACTTTATGACTTTATCACTGAAGTGATTGGTGAAAAAGCGGTTTTAGCAGGTAATTCCCTTGGTGGGTACGCTTGCTTGTGTTTAGCAGCGCAACGTCCTGATGCGGCAGCGGGTTTGGTTTTGCTTAACAGTGCCGGACCCTTTAGCGAAAATCAGACTTCATCAGAACCGGAAGCTTTGCAACCAGAAATTCAGCCTCCCAAGCAAACAGACGCACTGCAAAAACTATTTGGTGACGTTGTGAAATGGATTTTTCAACAACCGTTAGCGCAGTTTATTTTATTTCAATATGTGCGACAGCGTTGGGTAATTCGCCAAACTTTAGAGAAAGTGTATCTTGACAAAAGTGCGATTACAGACCAGTTGATAGAAGAAATTCATCGACCTTCTAACGATCCTGGTGCGGTGGATGTATTTGCTTCGATGTTTAGCACTCCTCAAGGAGAGAAAAATGATGTGTTATTGCAGCAATTAACTTGTCCGTTGTTGATGTTATGGGGGGAAGCTGACCCTTGGATGAATGCCAGAGAACGTTCTGGGAAGTTTCGCCAATACTATCCTCAACTAACGGAATACTTCTTGCAAGCCGGTCATTGTCCTCATGATGAAGTACCGAATCAACTAAACCCACTTTTACGAGATTGGGTTTTGTCTATTGCATAGTGTTTTTAGTAAGCGCTTAAGCGCTTACTACAAGCAGATTTATTTCAGATATGACTTAATTTCTCGATCTATTTGGTCGCTAATAATTTCAGTGGCGATCGCAGGTTTATTAAGACAGGACTTACGCAACTGGCATCGAGACCCATGTGCCAGTTGCGTAAGTCCTGTGAAATTTTTCCATCTCTATCCAAAAACTGCATAAATTGATGGTGCTTACACCCATTCTAAAGATAGTGAAGAAGCACGTAAAAGTGTTTAACTTCTGTTGTGTAAACCAAGTAAGGCTTATGCACACAATCAAATTTTTGTCAATGCATTAGTCTTAACTCCTTTCAGTGCAAAATCATTCTTTAGAAATTTAGAGGACTTATGGCTAACCAAAATGTCAATTTGCAAACCAAATTACTTCAAAAACTGAACATTTTTTCTAAAATGTCCGCAAAGTTAGTAATTCTAAGCTTGCTTACGATTTTGTACCTATTTGCACCTATCTCAGTAGCTAGTGCATTTGCCGATGAACCATATGCTTACCCTGTTTGTTACTTTAACGACAATGGTACTAGAGTTTATAAATGGGGACTAAATGTAGACGATTCCTGGTTTGTAATGCGTGGTCACTGGGAAAAAAACGTTGATACTGGTAACAAGAAATTTGTTTCAGACACACTTGAAAAAGAAGTTAGATTAAGTTGTGCTAATTCACAAGAATACTATAAGGTTGCAGGAAATCCCGACGGAATATATGCAGCTATGGACGAGGAGGATAGTAGTCACGACCTTGTTTATCGTTGATTACTTAAAATTATGAAAGAATAATCCTTTTAAACCCCGTCCCCGTGGCGGGTTTTTTACTTTTCAGCAACTACACCGATGTTGAGAAACCTATTTCTCATAAATAAACCTTATGCAATCCGTTTGTGTAAGAAGTTTCAGTAATGTCGTCTAATACTATTGAGACGACATCTATATTAATTCGCTTTAACTCACATCTTGCACCAACGTGTTAATACTGGATTTCTATGTTTTTCTAAAACTTAACTTTTCTCGTAAGAACACGAAAAATCAAGTTTTTTAGCCTGCGTAGGCAGGCTTTGTTTGTATAGCCTCACCCTTCTAGGGTGTAGGTGCAAGATATAAGTTAACACGAGCTTGTGCAATTAATAGTGGGATAACCGGAACTGACGCACTATCTTTCTTGATAAATTTTTTAATCTTTATTCCACATTGCATAATTTGATTTTTTCACTCCCATACAAAATATAGAAGGAAAGCTCATCATGCTTCACTTCTGTTGACTAAATTAAGTCAGACTTATGCACACAATCAAATTTATGTCAATACATAAGTCTTAACTGTTCTCAGTGCAAAAATCATTCCTTACAAATTTGGAGGACTTATGGCTAATCAAAATGTCAACTTGCAAACCAAATTACTTCAAAAACTGAACATTTTTTCTAAATTGTCAGTAAAGTTAGTATTTCTAAGCTTGCTTACGACGATTTTGTCCCTGTTTGCATTTGTACCTATCTCAGAAGCTAATGTGTATGGCGGTTATGCTAATTATGCTTACCCTGCTTGTTATTTTAAAGACAATGATACTAGAGATTGGAAATGGGGACTATTTCCAGATAATAACTGGTTTTATATGGACGGTCACTGGGAAAAAAGAAATCCTACTAGTGACTGGAAATTTTTCTCAAAGACATCAAAAAAAGATGTTGAATCAAGTTGTAAGAAATCACAGGAATACGATGAAGTTGCAGGAAATCCCGACGGAATATATGCACGCGAAGATGATAAAAATTACGACATTGTTTATGAAGCAAGTACTGCTTATCGTGCTGATTTAGATAAAATAGATCTCTTAGATGTATGGGGAGAAGGTCGAATTATAACCTCTGACAACCAGATATCGGGATTTCATAATACTTATCTTATCAGTAAATTTGATCAAAGACTTTCTAATGAAAGTGTAAGAGGACCAATGATTGCAAAGAAGGATACATTATTATCTGAGATAATTGACCCTGAGTACTTTTTGGCAGTGCGTGAATATGAGAACAAACAAGACTTACCATTTTCCTTGCCAATTAAAGATGGGATAGTTAGTAATGTAACAGTGATGGGCTCTCCTATTAAGCCTGAAGTAGCCAAGGAGATTTTACGAGTTTTAAATAAAGATAATGGTAGAGTTATACTCTATAATCCCGATAAAAAAGACAAAGAGAACTTTGACAACGCATATAAAAGTTTAAATCTAAAATTAATAGAGAAAAAGGTTAATTCTGTAAAAGAAGAGATGTATAACGAACCTAAACCTGATAAAGTTTATCGACCAATAATTGGTTATACGTTTCAAAAAGACGATAAGTTCTTTCCAGAACACGATGAGTTACGCGATGAGTTATAGGAGTTTGTTGTTATTTAGGTGTTTTGTACACTTAACTTCTTACAACATTTTAATATTTGGTTGAAAGAATTTAACCCCGTCATACTCCTTGACATTTGCGTTACTTTGGAGTGACAATTGTAATCCCTAATCCTGCCGATACCCCTCACAGGCAGGTTTTGCCGTTTTTAGCCCTAGAAATCTCGATTAATCCGAGTATGCCCGATTCTTCATTTTACATATGCTGGCTAGTTGATAAATTTAAAATAGGTAAAATTTATACTAAAACATTCAAAAACCTGGTCAAGGTTGACCAGGTTTTTCAAAATTTGTGATTCTCAAATTGTTAAACTTGCTAAGTAATAGAATCAGTCAACTACTAAGGTGGATACAACAACGGGCAAACTCAGCATATTTACGTTTTTCCGTTTTAGGATTTGGCTTCCCTATTCAACTTAGGGGCAGTGCCACTTATTTTTATGCTGCTATTTGCTTGGGCTGATGACGGGGGACACGAAGTCATTTGCCCTTTGACTTTGGTTGTGGTTTGTTTGGTGTCCTACTATTTAAGTTATCACTCGAATCTGAAATTGAAATCGGTAGTTTAATAAAGTTAACGTTTCGTTTAATTTTGAAATATATGGTAGTTTTTTGATAAATAAGCAAGCTAACTGAAGTATATTGAGAAGCGTAGACGCTGCATCAGCTTGTCGCGCTTACATCGCATAAACACTTAATCATTGCCACTGGATAATCAGGGTTAGCTGGATTCGGTATCAAGCGCTGATTTTTGCAATCTACCAGTAAATCTAACTGTTCCAAAATCACCTGACCAATCAACACCTCATTACCTACAACTAAAGCCTCTGCAACAGTTTCACGTCCTTCACACTCAATGATTACGGGTTCAGTGACTCCTACACGTTCTTCACTTCCATTAGCGTATTGAGCAACCCGTGAAGCGCGAATTCGCAAACCTAGCTGTTCTACAATATCTGCTGGAATTACTAAAGATACTGCCCCTGTATCAACTAATCCTTGAGTTTCATGCTCGCGCAATAAAGTTGGTGCTAGCAAACCTCGATTTATTAGCGCTTCATCTATAGCATTGGTTAACTTGACTTTAGCGTGAACTGCTCCCATCATTTTTTTACTAAGACTTTTATTTTGATTGTATCTGTATTTAAATTCAAATACTGAAAATATTTATATTTGATTTATGAGAAACGTAGACGCGCAAGCGGCTTGCCGTAGGCTACCGCTCCAGAACGCGGAGGACACAGAAAAAGAGAAAGAAGAGAATTTTATAAATGATTTAGGATTGTTGCAAAGATACAAATTAATAATACCCAATCCCAAATTCTAAATCTTAAATCGCTCCATCCTTTGCTGTAAATAGCTAAAATCAGAATGTTTATTTATTGACGTTCAAGTTTTGGCTACTGTATCTTGTCCCCGTTGTCATCAACTCGTTGACAGTCAAGCTGTCACCTGTCCCCATTGCCGCACAGCTCTCAAAGCATTCGGACATCCCGGCATTCCCTTACACCGTGCTACCGGGAAAGAGTATTTGTGCGACAGTTGCACCTACCATGCTGATGATAGTTGTAACTTTCCTCAACGTCCTTATGCTAAAGAATGTACTCTCTATCAAAACATTGAAGAGAGCAAGTTAGAGTTGCAACAACAACGCGAAAACACCAGCTTTGCTGCAACTGTGAAAAGCTGGATTAAACGCAATTCGTCTTTGTTATTGTTACTAAGTTTAGTATTAGTATGTTTGTTGATAGCTTTATTTAGATGATAAAATAGCAAATGACTGGTTAGGAGTTAGGAGTTAGTAAATAGTAGATAGCGGAATAACAACCATCAACTATCAACTATCAACCATCAACTATCAACTATCAACCATTAACTATCAACTATCAACCAAAAATTTAAACTACATTTGCACCCTCAA
The DNA here is from genome assembly GCF_050875635.1 of Tolypothrix sp. VBCCA 56010. Classification (NCBI taxonomy): domain Bacteria; kingdom Bacillati; phylum Cyanobacteriota; class Cyanophyceae; order Nostocales; family Tolypothrichaceae; genus Tolypothrix; species Tolypothrix sp. VBCCA 56010. Next base: position 53,050 of record NZ_JBPAOH010000033.1, on the reverse strand, counting down.
CAAAAACTTGAATTGCATCTTCATTAAAAACGGTTAAATCAAACCAAAAAGTTGTACCAACGCCAACTTCACTCACGAGATGGACTTTACTGTGATGCTTTTCTTCAATGATATTTCTGACAATCGATAGTCCTAAACCTGTGCCTTCTAAAGTGTGAACTCTGTTTTCAACCCGGAAGAAGCGGTCAAAAATTGCTTTTTGGTCTTCTAGAGGAATGCCAATACCAGTATCGGAGACTTCTACGCGCACTTGACCTGGCTGGTTGTGATTGGGTTTTGAGTCTAATTGATAAGTGCGAATTGCAACTTTGCCACCAGCAAGAGAAAATTTCAGGCAATTACCAACGAGATTTGCTAACACTTGCAGTAACAAATCGTAGTTACCGACTACTAGCGGTAAGTTTGGGGCAACTTCTTGAATAAGTTCGATGCCTTTATCTCTAGCATTAAGTTGGTAAGTACGTAGAGTTTGGTCGATCGCTTGCGCCAAATCGACTCCATTAAAGTGATAATTGCGACCAGATTCTAGCTTGGTCAAATCCAAAACATCATTAACCAGACGAGTCAAGCGATCGGTTTCATGGTTAACTGTTTCTAGAAATTCCCGCCGTTGATTTACACCCAAATCTTCACCGTATTCGTGCAGAGTTTCGATAAACGATTTGATATTAAATAAAGGAGTTCGCAATTCGTGGGAAACGTTGCTGATAAATTGGCTTTTTGCCTCGTTTAGTTCTACTTCACGGGTAATATCTTGCACGGTGATGGCGATACCTTTAATATTCTCCCGTTGCTGGTTGAGAACTGTAGTTAAAAGAATGCGGATGGTGCGCTTGGTAGGTTCGCTAATCGGGATGCGAAACTCAGCGCTTTCGCACTCCCCTGCTGCCATTTCATACAAGGGTCGGGTGATTTCCATTTGCACTGCTGAGGGCAAATGAGACAATAGACTACTACCTTCGACATGACTATTTCCCCAGCCAAAAATTCGCCGCGCTGTGGGGTTGACTAATATCACCTGCATGTTGTTGTCAATCAGCACTGCACCATCAGCAATGGTGGAAACCAACGTTTCTAACTTGGCTTTTTCTGCCGTCAGTTCTTCAATATTTTGTTCTTCGTAACTCTCCAAACGCTCTGCCATGTCATTAAAGCTTAAAATTAACTCTCCTAGTTCCCCACCTAGTGGTAAGTCAATTCGCTGCTGAAAATTTCCGGCAGCAATTTGTTTTACTCCGGCTAAAAGTTCTTTAATTGGCTTGGTAATGGTCAAAGCGTTGACTACTCCTGCCAAAATCACCATTACCCAAATCGTGATAAATACGGCAATGGTGACATCGCGGGTAAAATTTGTAGAAATGACTGCGGTTTGATTGGGATTAATGCCGATCGCTAATACACCCAAATATTTGTTATCAGCAATCAAAGGCACAAATACATCAGTTACGACTCCATCCGGCGACTGATGTTGTCGCACCATCGGCTTGTCTGCATCGGTAGCATAATCATCTGGTAGCTGTATCCGACGCTCAATTGTTAGGGACGTTTCTACCTCTGGTTCCCAAAAGGGAATGCCAAAAAAGATTTTCCCAGTTTCATCAGCATACAGCATGTAACGCACGCTAGAGGTGCTGCTGTAAAAGCGTTGGGAAAATTGGGCAACTTCGGTGAGATTTTGGTTAGCAATCAGCGGGGCAATGTTACCAGCAAGTAGCAGTCCGAGGTCACGACCGAAGCGGGTATCATTCAGACGTGCATCCTGCTGAATCGTATTCACCGCCCAGAAGGTTAGACCGCTCATAATTAAAGAAACCACTAAAGTGGCAGCAGCCAAAAGCTTGGTCTGGAGAGTGAACTCCGACCACCAATTGGCGATCGCTTCTCGGATTGTTTTAAAAAAAGCCAGCATTTTAAATAAATTGTTAGTAGTTTCTCTTATAAACCCCAACAACTAAAAATTAACAGTTAATTTGACAAATATGTTAGTCGGGCATTGGGCATTGGGCATTGGGCATTGGGCATTGGGCATTGGGCATTGGGCATTGGGCATTGGGCATTGGGCATTGGGCATTGGGCATTGAGAATCGGATAAATTCTTCCTTGTCCCCCTTGTCCCCCTTGTCCCCCTTGTCCCCTTGTCTCCTTGTCCCCTTGTCTCCTTGTCCCATCCCCCATGCCCCCTGCCCCCTGCCCCATGCCCTATGCCCCATGCCCTATGCCCGATGACCAATATCGCGCCGATAATACATTCCCTCAAAGTGGATGCATTTGATGCCGGCGTATGCAGAAGCGATCGCTCGATCAAAATTCTCTCCTATGCCGATGACATTCAACACCCGACCGCCATCTGTCACTACTTGCTGAGTAAGCAACTTTGTCCCAGCATGAAATACATTAGTTCCTGCGGATAAAGCTTGTTCAATGCCTGTGATTACTTTTCCTTTCTCATACGCCCCAGGATAGCCGCCTGCGGCAGCGACGACAGTTGCAGATGCCCCACCTTTCCAAGCGATCGGCGGCATGTCTCCCAGGCGTTGCTGGACGCAGGCAATCATTAATTCTTCTAAGGGTGTTTCTAACAGTGGGAGAATAACTTGCGTTTCTGGGTCGCCAAAGCGACAGTTAAATTCTAAAACTTTAAAATTGCCATCTGGGGCAATCATTAAGCCGGCGTAGAGAATGCCTCGATAGTCGATGTTTTTGGTTTTGAGGATGGCGATCGCTTTCTCTAGCACTTCTTTTTGCACGCATTCCATAATTTGCGGTGTAGCGATCGGTGCTGGGGCATAAGCTCCCATTCCTCCAGTATTATCTCCTGTATCGCCCTCGCCAATTCGCTTATGATCCTGAGCGGGTAATAAAGGGCGAATCGTCAATCCATCCGTCAAGGCTAAAACTGACACTTCCTGCCCAGTTAAACACTCTTCAATAACTACAAATTCTCCAGCGCTGCCAAACTGCCCTTGAAAAATCGCATCAATAGCCGCCTGTGCCTGTTCCACTGTTGCTGCCACAGTTACGCCCTTACCAGCCGCCAAACCATCAGCCTTGACAACAATTGGTGCGCCCTGCGATTTCACATATGATTTAGCTGCTTTTGCCTCCGTAAATACCGCAGCCTTCGCTGTGGGAATTTTCGCTTCCTGCATCAAAGCTTTTGCCCAAGCCTTACTTGCCTCAATTTGCGCTCCCGCTCTCGTTGGACCAAAAACCATCAAACCTTTATTTTGCAGATAGTCGGTAATTCCCTTTGCCAGCGGTACTTCTGGACCAACGACCACCAAAGAAATGTTATTTTGTAGAGAATAGCGGCTGATACCTTCAAAGTCATCTACCGCCAGAGGTAAATTTTCACAGCGTTCTAAAGAAGCCGTACCACCATTTCCCGGCACGCACACAACTTGCTCAACTTGCTTAGATTGCAGCAGTTTCCATGCTAGAGCATGTTCCCGCCCTCCACTACCAACAACTAAAACTTTCACGCGCTTTCCTTGCGATGATTATGCCTTAAGTCTTTTCGCCAATCAATTTTTCCATCAATTCTGACGCTGATGCAAGCCCCCCATCAGGAATTGATTGTTATTTCGTCGTAGTAAGCACTTCAGTGCTTTAAATCAAGCACTGAAGTGCTTACTACGTAACCTATATTACATTAATTCTCAGTAATGTTTTGTGATGTAATTTTTTGCAAGATTTAAATAATATCCTACGTATAGTTACGGCAATATATCGAGAAACAATCAACAAATATACTGATGTTTTTGCCAAAAAACCACAGTATTTAGGTATTTTCAAGTAACGAGTTTCATCTGCAAATAATTGTTTCAAAAAATAATCCTAAAGTATTGGCGTTTACCTGGGTGTAAAGATTAACCTGGGAATATTCAAATTGATAAAATATCCAAAAATCACAGAACATGGCTAAAGTTATTGTCACCGGCGCAGCGGGGTTTATTGGTTCTCAGCTTGCAGAAACATTGCTGAAACAAGGCGATGAAGTAATCGGAATTGATGAGTTTAACGATTATTACGACCCCGCTTTAAAGCGTAAGAATGTTGCACATTTACATTGGTTCCCAAATTTTGAATTAATTGAAGGAAATATTCAGTTTTTGAATTGGCAAACACTCCTCAAAGACGTTGAAGTAGTTTACCATCAAGCAGCACAGGCGGGAGTACGTGCTAGTTGGGGTCAAGGTTTCCGTGCTTACACTGAACGGAACATCAGCGCTACCCAAATTTTATTGGAAGCGGCAAAGGATGCCAAACACCTGAAAAGGTTAGTATTTGCTTCAACTTCTAGCGTGTATGGTGATGCGGAAACTCTACCCACCCATGAGAAAATTTGTCCGGCACCAGTTTCGCCTTACGGTATTACCAAGCTAGCAGCTGAAAGGTTGTGCGGACTGTATCAAAAAAACTTTGGCGTGCCTTTTGTGGCGTTGCGTTATTTTACAGTTTACGGTCCGAGACAGCGCCCGGATATGGCGTTTCATAAGTTCTTCAAATCGATTTTGCAGGATGAAGCGATTCCGATTTATGGCGATGGGTTGCAAACGCGGGACTTTACTTTTATTAGTGATGCTGTCGCGGCTAATTTAGCCGCTGCCAGCGTACCCGAAGCTGTGGGCGAAATCTTTAATATTGGCGGTGGTAGCAGGGTGGTGTTAAAACAAGTGTTGGACACGATGGAGGAAATTGTCGGCAAACCCATCAAGAGAAATCATATTGAAAAAGCGATGGGAGATGCGCGTCACACAGCAGCGGATGTATCCAAGGCACAGAGAATTTTGGGATATCAGCCTAAAGTTTCTCTCAGAGAAGGTTTGATGCAGGAGTGGGAGTGGGTGAAGGCGTTGTATTAAGCATCTTTGTCGCAAATGGTGCGTTACACTTCGTTAACGCACCCTACAAATATAGCGTTTCTCGGTTTAATGAGGTACACCCGTAGGGGCACGGCACTGCCGTGCCCCTACAACCCGCCATATAATATCGCTATATTCTTAGGACTTACGCAAAATACCTCTCAAACTCTTATTTCTTCTCTTCTCCTGTCGGAGACGCGAAGCGCGAACGAGACGCGAAGCGCGAACGTGTCCTTCTCCTAAGGGAGACGCTGCGCGAACGTGTCTTCTCCTTCGGAGACGCTTCTCTTCGAGAGGCTTCGCCAACGCGAACGCGGTTCGTTTTTCCATCAAGGAGTGCGTAAGTCCTGATTCTTTTACTTGCCGTTGAACAAACGCTCAAAGTCCTGTTGGACGATTCGATAACACTCGCAGCTTGTAGCTTCTAAACCTGAGCGGTCAACGATAGTTACTTGACCCCGAACATAAGTCATTAACCCTGCCCTCTGAAGAATCGAGGCAGCAAGACTAACTGTGGAACGGTTCACACCCAGCATTTGGGCAAGAAATTCTTGGGTGAGTGGAAAAGTTTCTGCATCTACTCGGTCAGCGGTCATCAGCAGCCAACGGCACAATCGCTCTTCGACTGAGTGCAAACGGTTGCACGCAGCTGATTGGGCGATTTGATTAAACAACGCTTGGGTGTAGCGTTGCAGCAGTTCGTGCAACGGGCTAGCTGGGGTGACATGCGCTCTAAACAAATCTGTTCTCATCCTCCAGCCATTGCCAGGGACTTGCATAAAACACTCGCCCGGAATGCTATTGGCTCCTAAGAACACTGGAAGACCCACCATTCCTTCATTGCCCACCGTAGCCACTTCAACTGCCATACCATTCTCCATTACGGTGACCATAGAGCCTACACCATGCGTGAGGAAATAGACGTACTCAATTGGTTGGTTACGCTCGTAGAGATATTTCTTGAAATCTAGGGAGACGAACTCCATATAAGCAATGATGCGATCAAATTCCTCAGGAGGCAGGGCAGCCAAAAGTCGGTTTTCCATTGATATGCCAGGTGATTGCACAACACAGACATCACCAGCCTGTTTGAGCGAGTTATCTTAATTAAATAACCCGCAGCTGTGGAGAACCTCTGACAAAAGGTTTACCGAACGTAAAGATTTGATGTTGGCTAACTAACATATATCTATGATATATGTTAGTTAGCCAACATAGCAGTTATGCTTGTCATACTGCTATTGCATTTATATTTATGAGCGCCTTTGAAATGCAAAGTATAATTATATGAAAAAAAACGTGGCGGTACAACAATCTCAGCGAATTCTGTCACACTTTCCCGATATTGCTTACAACATAGTCGCAATAGGAGCTTCAGCAGGTGGGCAAAAACCAATCGTTCAGATTTTATCTGCCTTACCAGCAGATTTTCCTGCCGCCATTGTTGTAGTTCAGCATATGAATCCTAACTACAATAGTCATCTGGCAGAAATCCTCAGCCAGCACACAGTCCTGCGGGTTAAGCAGGCAAAATCAGGGGATGTAGTACGTCCAGGGACGGTTTACACTTATGTCCCCGATCGCCACATAGTAGTGAATTCTGACGGTAGGCTGTCTCTGTTAAACCAGCAAAAGATGAACTTTGTCCGTCCCTCAGTTGATAAGCTATTCATGTCGGTAGCAGTTAGTTACTCGTTGCGGGCGATCGCTGTTATCCTAACTGGGTTGGGCAGTGATGGTGCTTTAGGAATGACGGCAATTAAAAAGTATGGCGGTACGACGATCGCTCAGGATGAAGCTACTTCCAAGTTCTTCAATATGCCCAAGGCAGCTATTGACACTGGGAAAGTAGATTTAGTTCTTAACCCAGAGGCGATCGCAAAAAGCTTGATAAGCCTAGTAATGATGGAATCAGCAGCATAACACTTCGCTGCGCTCTTGCTTGGCATAGCGTAGGGATACCAGACGCACGCAGCGCGAAAAGCAGCAAAGGTAATTCCCTCACGCTGATTAAACTCTAGAAAATGAAAAATAATTCACTCTTCTTAATATTTCCCACAGCCAAAGCGCGGTTTGTGGGAATTTTCATTCATAAATCGAACTTAATATTAATACACTTTTAATCAATGTTTTAAGTAAGGAATGCACCCTGAAAGTAAAAATTAATGCACAACCGTAATTCTTCGGCTTAAATTGTCCACCTACTTAAACCGGAGCAAAAGCCCCTGGTGGAATTGGCACTAGCTGAGGAGTTGATAAGCAGGTTCCCTGTCTGTACCAGATACCCTCAACCTCAAATGCCTCAAAGTGAGTTGTTAAAATTGCCCAAGCTTGCTCGTTGAGTCCAGCAGAGTAAGTCCAGGTAAACTCGCTATTACTGCGTAGTCTTTGTTCTAGTTCTGCCAAATCCTCAGGAAGCCAAAATTGAGTCATTATTCTTTGGGTAGCAACCTCCGGGGGTGTATTTAACATGTCAGCCATTGGTTGGTTGACTATGATTTGCTTGCGATTGTCTTGTCTGACAATGCTAATCGGACGCTCGTTTTCTGCGGCTGCAACCATTCGGTACAATAACTCTTTTGGGATATGCACTTGGCTGCAAAAGACTGCACCCCCAGAATGCAAAATACGTTCGGCTGTTTCTGAGGGTGTGGGGGCACCAGTGGAAGACATCCACCCGAAAAATTCGATTGGATTTTTACAGCCCCTCCATTTAATTCGCACCTTACCGTTAAGTTTTGCCGCAGTTTCGCTGAGAGCATCTCCGTAGCTTTGGGCAAGGTCGGTAGCATGTCGCTTTGTGGGAGCAAGGATGGAAACTCCCTCATGGGACATTTTATAGTTCCAACCCGGTAGGTTCAATATCCGAAGAATACTCGTGCTCATCTTTTATACTTTCAGACTCTTTACATATATTTACACTCCTCAAATCGGAAAACACGGAAATTTTGAAAGTTTCTTGCCAAATTATTTTTCGTTCTTCCTCAGGAATACCTAAAGCTGATGTGATGATGGCAAAGTCTCCTGGTGTAGGTAATACTTCTGCTTTGGCGATCGCTCGCAAGTTTTTCACTCCGCAGCCCTTAAGTTTTGTCATGTTTACCTGAACTACCTCAGCAATTGTTTTCGGACGAGCAGGTTCAGTCTTTACAGAGTGGACGCCTGTTCTTTTGGCTAGCCACTCACGTGTCATTTCTTCTAATGCGTCGCTTTGGGACACTCCTTCGCGAGCGCAGATGCTTTTAAACTCCCGCGCTAAGTCTATCGGAATGTAGCCGCTAACCTGCTTGTAATCGTCAGAACGTCTTCTATCAGTCATAATTTGAACTTCTCAACACTACTCCTACCTTTTATTTTCTCTCATGACATCTGAAAAGCAGGACGATTTTGTTAGTCATTTTTAAATGACATCTTGACAAATAAAAATGACAAGATTATGATTAAGGTGTGAAGCACGTTCGTCACTGAAGCAGAAGAATCAGAAAAGGCAGATGACCCTAAAAGCCAGCTTTTCACTCTTAGAGCTAGCTTTCAATTTTAACAAAGGAATCCAAGGGTTTTTTGTCCCTCTTCTTTTCAGTATATATTCTAGCACACATTTAGCAACATCAGACAACTTAAAATTCCGTACCTGATTCAACAATTAAGACGGGGGGAACCCCAACAAAGGCTATGCCTCAAGGTTCGTGACCATCGCACGAAACTAGCGCTTCGCAACGCACTGCCTCTTGTTTCCCCCTCTTTTTCATCTGGAGTTTGAACTTATTCAAGTATCGGTTTGACCAAAATCATGACTCAATTAACCTTTGACCAGTTCGTCCATCCTTTATCAAACTTTCCCCAGATTGTCAATAACAATGGTGATGAACCAATGTTAGATATGTACACAATGGCGGGAGTAGTGCTTTACACGGCTTGTGCAAATAACAATCTCAAAGCAAGTGAAAATACAGTGTTAAAATCAGCAATTGAGACGGGGTTGGTGGATGTTCATTTGTTATTTGAGCGTTGCAAGACAGGTGATAGAGCCGCGATTTTACAGATGATTTCTCTGATAGTCTCTGGACTGGAAACAAATATTGAAAAGCTTAAACTGATGTAGAAAAACACAGTTTGAGGATGGATTAAGAGCGCATAGGATGAAGAAATGAGCAGAGGCATTTAAATTAATGTCTCTGTTTTTATTATGTATTTTATTACGTAGTAAGCACTTCAGTGCTTAATAAACGAGTGTAAAGCAGATTGTCAAAACCATTGATTTACCGTTGTTTCAAACCGTGGTTTTGATGTTGGCTGAATATGAAAACATCACTAAAAATGATTGTTAAGCTGTTGCGCTTATAGCGGTTCTCGTTTACGTGAGGTACACCCGTAGGGGCACGGCACTGCCGTGCCCCTACCCATCTGTCGCATTCTTTTTTTAAATTAGTATAACATCTCAGCTTAAATTTATAGCAAATCCCCACATTCATCTAATATTGTGTGGGGATTTTTTTATCAGCAAAGACGCCATAAATCGCTGTCTCTACAAAAGACCGATTATTGTAAAGACGGCTATTTATCGCGTCTCTTGCCTTAACTTACTCCCATTCTTGAAATCCATCGCTAGTGCTGCGAAGTAAAGAATTTATTTGAGCGCGACGGGTTTCAAAGTTGGCTGCAATCGACATCAGCACAATACCGACAAACAAGCCAATCACCCATTTTAAAAAGGGATAACGCAAGCTGAAAATTATTAGTTGATAGATACTGGTAATGAAAAAAGTCGCCGTACCAACGTAAAGAAAAGCCCGCACGCGCAAAGCTAATCCGGCAAATATGGCGATGAGGCTGAAAATTGCTGGTACGATCGCACTTTCAATATGAAATAAAATTGCCCATCCACAAATTATGCTGCTGCCTATAAGTCGTAAGTAGTGACGAGATGTTTTATAATCTGGAAGGCGAAGATGTGGATCGACTTGAGCAATATACAGCAGTGATAATCCCATCAGTGTGATGTACCACAAACTATCTGTGAGATGCAAATCCCAAAACCAGCGAAATAGCGCCCAATCAATCAAGACGACACTAATGTAAGTAAAACGAATATTTTGGCGAATCTTAGCGAGGAAGATGTAATACCCAGCAGCGATCGCTATCGTAATCGGGTATACTTGCAGTCGAGTTTCCCATAATATTACCAGTGGAATTATGTAGGCAGCGAGTTGCCAAGGTCTTTTCGACCAGCCCCAACTCTCCCAAGGTAAGATGTAGAGAAAATAGGCAAATAGACAAGCGATCGCACCATTCCAAGGAACTAAAACACCAGTTAATAACTGTCCTACTGCCGTTTCGCGCCAGTAAATTCGCATACCAGCAAATTCTAATAAACCTAAGTAAACCCAGATTTCCTCTGTTGTAATACCCCCAAGGCGAAGAGTTGGGGAAGTGGGAAAATGGCGTCCTTGAAAAATGGCGTAGCGAATCAAAAAAGCACTTGTTGCTAATCCTACCAGGCGATTGACGGCGATAGGAGCGGTAATGGCTGCCATTAACAAGCAACTACTCCAAGCCCAGTGAATATGAGCAATTCCTTTTAATTCTTGGGGTGTAAGACGTAAATAGTTAATTAGCCAAGGCGACAGTATACGATAAGCATACATGATGCTTGCCCCCAAAGCAGACATGGCAATTAATCCATCACCCCAAGCACCTCCCGAAGCTTGGGACATTTGATAGAACAAAAGTTCATAAGCGGAAATTGATATGCCTGTGATTCCTAAATAAAGTAGCGGTTTTAAATCTTGGTGGCGTCGCCCTACACCAATTACAATCAAGGCTACACCTAAAGAATATAAACCCGTCCACTCGGTAAAGGTGTTTAAACGCAGCAATACGCTAAATGCACCATATATTAACGGTAATATGTGGAGACTACTGGGCATTTTTGATAATTGATGTCGCCTTCGCCACCATTCACCAAAAAGCTGAGTTATTAAACCTAAGGCAATGTTAGCGATCGCAATCTTGATAATATCGCCTTCGCCAAAGCCGAAAATCTGAGCTATCAACAATTCCAGACACCAACCGATGCCATAAAATGCTAAATTTGTCGGTTGTCGCCAACTGCGATAAACGATCGCAGCCAAAATTAATGCTGTAGAAGTTAAGTATAAAAAACCGAGAGTTGTAAAGCTTTGGTAAACAAGTAGCGCGTGCAGTGTTAAAGTCAATAACTCAAAACTACATAAGGCGATCGCCCATTTGTCGGTGACAGTTGCATATATAGCGGCTAATTCTTCACCTCGACTCAGCGCTTTGCTCGCAAACCATAAACTGAAGATAGCGATCGCTCCCACCACAAACCATCCATCTAGCGATAGATGCGGTAAACCAAAAACCCCATCCCACAGCAGCACAGCAAGAAAACTCAGCCCAAAACCTACCGTAGTTCCCGCTGATTGATTGTTTCGCAAATAGCGCGTGTTTGCAAACATCCCCGCCGTACCCACACCCAAACCAATTAATCTGGCTCCTGGCAAAGGTAAAATAAGTAACTGTGCCGCCAACAACGTCAAAACGCTGAAGTAACTGCTGGTAATGCGACGCGGTGCAGAAGTGCGGCTAGCAATTACGGTGAGAGTGATGGGGGTAATTAACCAAATTAAGCCCCAATTCTGATTGTTGATTATACCGCCTGTCCAAGACGCGGAAGCATTCACCCAAAGTAGTAAATAGCTAGTTACCGCTAATCCGAAACCGATGTGCCATGCACTACGTCGCCAGATTTCATCGCCAAGGCTTTGCAGCCACTCTGCAACCATCAGCGCTAACAAAATGCTTGCCCAGAGTTGAGTTTGCAGATTTGGGAACAGCCAATCAATTGTCGAGCAAAGTGTTAGTACCCCGGTGATGTGTGTTAGATATATCAGAGAAGTGGGGAATTGGGAATGGGGAATGGGTAATGGGTAATGGGGAATGGTAATTGCTTCCTCTTGTCCCCCTTGTCCCCCTTGTCCCCCTTGTCCCCTTGTCTCGTTTTCCTGATAACTGCGTCGCTGGGTGACTGCGGCGAGAGTTATTGTGGAAAAGAGTAAATTTAGCGATCGCAATATCGGATTGACTAAAGCAATGGTAGTTAATAAAATTCCGAATAAAAGCGTTAAATTATCGCCAAAATTAGCTAATTCCCGCTTTTGCGTGCGATAAATTCGATTTGTTAGCGCTAGCATGAAAATTAGGTAGGGAAATAAAGCTACACTTAATAACGCCCAAGGTTCGTTTTGTGAATTGGTGAGTTTTGTTGCAATAGCGATCGCTGATTCTTGTAATTCAGCAGGTATCAACCGCCAAGCTAGCCAAACTGTCTGCAAGCCTATAACGAAAATTGCCGCTAAATCAACTTTGAAAGCATGTTGTTGCAAACGACGGTTGAAAAACCACAAACTCAAACCGCTAACAGCGATCGCTTGCAAAGGTGATGATACCACCGTTACTAACCAACCGAGGAAAAGTAAGATTCCCCCCAGGATTTCCCACGGTAGTTGAGGAGTGGGGGAGGGGGAGAGGGGGAGAGGGGGAGACAAGGGGACAAGGGGACTAGGAGACAAGGAGAATAATTCTTCTTTCCCCCCATCCCCCCCTCTCCTTGTCCCCCCCTCTCCTATTTCCCCCTCTCCCTCTCCTCTTTGTGCTAACCAAGCGACTAACCAACCGCAAATTCCAATAGCTAAACCTAACTGGGTGATATCTACTCGGACAACAAAAATCGCCCGTACTAATAACACCGCCAAAGCATAAACTACTATTAAGGCAGGTAAAGTGATACCAAGTCCGACGCGCTTATCTTCTTTTTGCGAAAGATTTGGGGAAAATCGATTGTGATATACGGTAATAAGAGTTGTGCTTATCATCGCCAAATAAACGGCAATTAAGGGAAATCCTGGTAATTTCCAGCCCCAGTGTAAGTATGACAGCGCCAAAATATTTATTAGGGGCAATTTCCCGATTGGAGAGTTGGCGATAAATAAGCGATTTTTACAGAGTAAAATAGTAATAGTTGTGAGGATAGGAAAAGCGATCGCTATTACTAACCAATCCACAGGATTTTGCCACAACTTAAAGCTATCCATCGCCCAAAAGTTCATCGGCACTAATAAAAGAGTGACAATTAGCAATGTCTGTGCCGTTAATCTTAAATTAGCCTGTTTGCCTGCCCAAAAACTCAACCCCCAGAAACTCAAAGTATAAGCTAACAAAACTCCATACTGTCCCGAAGCGGGGAATCTCTCCCACTGACTTGCAGCCAACACCCCAGAGGACACTACTACCAGAAATACACCTAAAAATAACAGCCAGCGGACACTTAATTCTGCCCCCAATGATTGCAACATCGTTGCGATCAAGTTTGGTTTAACAGGCTTTTGTGGTACTGCTGCGGCTTTCGCAGGTTCGATAGTTGCAAACGCTACCTGCGATTCTGGTTTAGTCTGAGGTTGCGACACCATCTGACAAACGAGAAATTCAAAGGCTATCTGCTTAACTTGGGCATCGGATATCAAACCCAAGCGCAGCAATGTATCCAATCCTTCTAATAACTCAGGGTGGGATGATGGTAGCTTGACTTCAAATTTAAAAGGGCGATCGAGAGGCGAAGACATAAACCGCAAGAGTAAAGCTTGATACTTTAATCATTATTTTGATTCAAGTATCTTTTAGCCTTAACTATGCCACTTGTTTATCCTGATTTATATTAATTGTTAATTATTTGTCATTCGGCAATTTGAGGAGGGGAAAAGGTTAAAGGGAAAAGGGGAGGCAGTGCGGTCTTGGGGTCTCCCCAAGTGGAGCACCTGCCGTGAAAGGAATTAATTCTTCATCTCCCTCATCTCCCTCATCTCCCCCTTGTCCCCTTGTCCCCTTGTCCCCCCATCCCCCCCTCTCCCCCTCTCCCCATCTCCCTACCCCAGCGTCGGTATACTCTCTCTTTGCTGTTGATAAAGTCCTTTAAACTGGCGTTGCTGTCGGTTGTGATCGACAATTGGCTGAGGATAGCCAACAGCCTCACGTTCCAAAGGTGAAATTTTCCCCGTAACTAAATATTCTGTATCCATAGAGCGCAATTCTGGAACCCATTCCCGAATATATTCACCTTCGGGATCGAATTTTTGCGCTTGACTGGCAGGGTTAAAAATCCGCAAGGGTTTGGGGTCCATCCCGCTAGAAGCACTCCACTGCCAACCCCCGTTATTAGCTGATAAATCACCGTCAATCAGCTTCTGCATAAAGTATTTTTCTCCCAATTGGGGATTTATCAGCAAGTCTTTGGTGAGGAAACTGGCTACAATCATCCGGCAGCGATTGTGCATCCAACCGAGTTCGTTCATTTGCCGCATCGCTGCATCTACTATCGGATAACCTGTTTTACCTTCGCACCAAGCTTGAAAGTATTCTTCGTTAATTTGCCAAGGAAAGTTTTTCAAAGTTTCGCGGAAAGCACCTTCTGCTAATTCCGGGAAGTTGTACATTGCGTGTTGATAAAAATCCCGCCACGCGATTTCTTGTTGCCATGTGCGGATGTTAATTTGTGTTTCATCACTGCGACTGTTTTCTAGCGCTTCTAAAGTCGCGATCCATACGGTGCGAATACCGATCGCTCCAAATTTAAAAGCCGCACTCAGTTGAGATGTCCCGTTAATTGCCGGAAAATCCCGCTGTTCTTTATATTCATAAATGGCAGAGTTAGTAAATTCCTCTAGCTTTTCCAGCGCTGCTGCTTCTCCTGGTGCAATTACTAAGTCTCGATCCCAAAGAAATCCTAAATCTTTCGCTGTCGGTAGTGGAATAGCCCCATTTTCTTTGGCAATTTCTGCTTCAGCTTCCGTCAATCCTTCGGCATTTTCCAGAGTTGCGACTGGGTTAGCTTTCGGTTTGCTAATCCAATTCTTCCAAAAAGGAGTGTAAACTGTGTAAGGTTGATTCAAACCACTGCGAATCTCTTCGGGAAAGTGGAGAATCTGATCCCAGTTTTGATCGAGAAACAGAATCCCTTTTTCTTTTAAGGCATCAATGATAGTGCGATCGCGTATTTGAGAATACGGTTCTACATCCCAATTCCAAAATACTGCTTTAGCGTTTAAAGCCGCAGCTAGTGCGGGTATCGCTTGCAGCGGATTAGCGTGCAATATTAATAATTGGCTGTTAACTTCAGCATATCGCTTTTGTAATGCTTGCAAACAGCCAATCATATAAGTTACTCTAGCTGGGGCAATATCATCTCGTTCTAAAATATTCGGGTCGAGGCAAAATACACCCACGACTTTAGACGAGTGCGATCGCGCTGCCGCAAGTCCTGTATTGTCTGAAATGCGTAAATCGCGACGATGCCAAAACAAAATTAAATCAGACATTCTATCTTTTTAATAGTTCGCCTGTACTAGGCTAGACGCTAATTGTACCATTTCGCATCACTCTGCCGAAGAATTTCTACTCTCAATTCAGCACTTAGCTTAAGAATGATAATTTTCGCGCTTTGGGCTAGCCCTAAGACACATTTCCAAAGTTCATTCATTTGCCCATAAGTATAGTCATGAAAGTAGCAATTAAAAAAGTCAGAGAAAGTACACCTTTATGGTTAAAATCTGGTTATGAAATACATCGGATTTCACTTACGCAACCTTTAGTTTCAGAAAAGCCATTGCATACCCCAAAGACTTTTCCAATTGGAGAAAGAGTGTTGATTCTACATCCAGCATATGTAGCTGGGAAAATTGGAGTAGTCCGCGCTCAAGAAATACTCTCAGACGGTCAACCTAGCGGACGTTGGCTGATTGAGATAGGTTCTGAGAATATCATAGTGTCGCTGAGTGCAAACGAGTTTCAGGTGATTATACGCTAAAAGAAGCAATTTTAGGTCGATGTTGGCGGCTCATCACCAATTCCTAATTGCTTTTTGCTGTGTTTCAACTGCTTCCACAGCGCTTTAATCTGGTCGTAAGCATCTTGAGGAGATAATTTACCAGATGTTTCTAAAGCGGTAATAAAGCCCACCTTTTGGGCAAACTCTTGGAGATTCGCATTAAATATAAGCTCTTGTGGTCTACCTTGACCGTAATAGCGACTTCGAGGGTAAAGAAACTTATCTTTATCGTTGTTATTAGGCTGTACCATTAATTTACCCCCTATGGAAAATAATTTTGGGCAATTTTTTAACTTTTTCTTAACCTAAGTTTTAAATTTAACATCATAAAACAAAATATTATACGTAGTATCCTCCTCAAGACAGAATTAAAGAATGGGGAGTGAGGAATGGGGAGTGGGGAGTGGGTAATGGGTAATGGGTAATGGTGAGTCCAGCGAGAAAGGGAGGGTTTCCCTCCGCAGGCGACTGGCGAACCCGAAGGGGTAATGGGCTAATGGAAAAAATGCTTTACCACGTTCCCACGTTCCCAATTCCCAATTACCTATTATCCTAAGTTTCCTACTTATTTTAGGATTGTAAATTAAATAACTAATGCACATCTTTTCTTTCTACCAAATTCAGTAGACCGAAAAGTTTTGAAAGTTGACGAAAGAATAAGGGTAAGAGCCGTCGTTTTTGGGGCTTGCGGTCGCGACTACAGCTGATCGCTATGCGCGTCCATTCAGAACAGAGGTGCTTAAAAGGTAGATTATAAGCTGATTTTGGCAAATTGCATTCCCACGGGAAAATGAAGGACTGGTAAGACTTCACAGAAAAGTTTTCAGTCTACTGAAATTAGATGAGCTTACCTTGCCAAGTGAAAGGGTATTCACTAGCCTCTCCAAACACATAAGGATCATCTACTGATACCGTTTTAATATTTGCAGGCATGATCGCACAGGATAAAGCCACTCTCTGTTGTTGTGAATTATTCCGTCCAGCACCATGCCATAGCAACCCATCGTGAAATACTATTGTTCCACTTTCAACATTAGTGGTAAAAATTTCAAAATTCCCTACGCCAGCTTCTCGAGCGGCAGTTTTGGCTTCTGCTGTATAGTCCTCTGATTCCCTCAATGATCTTACTCTTCTACCTAAACCCCATTTATGAGATCCTAATATATATTGCGTAGAACCTGCTTCAATTGTCATGTTTTCTAAAGCAATAAGGGCGGTAATCAGCTTATTAGGAATAAATGTATCAACATAGGCGGCATCCTGATGAATTGTAGTTTCTGGAGCGCCAGGCGGTTTTCGCCATAGGCTGGAATGAACGGCTTTTGATCCGTATTGTTCCCAATCACCCAAAATAGCACATGCTCTTCCCAATTCAGGATCTAGAACAACTGCTTTTATCTCAGGTTCTGATTCCCATAGCTTACCGCTTATCTGTTGGGTATTTGTGGGATCAATTTTTATTTCAGCGGGCTTGATCCCTGTAGCATACTCTCCTTTAAGCATTGAGGGTATTCTTGCTAATATTTTAGCAATGATACTAGGCTCTAAAATATTTGGCACGAGCAAAACTCCATCGTTACGAAATTTTTGAACATCCTCAGATGTTAGAGAGATTTTCATAACTAAATTCTGAAAAAATTTCCTAATAACCCAAGTTGCTAGTTATCAAAAAGCGCCTTGTTTTAAGTACAAAATTCAAAACAATAGTGTTTATAATTACTGAAAAAAGCACTTTCTGTATCTAAATAATACGGTTTGAGGGCACTAACTAGCAACTTACGTTATTACCCCTTCGGGTTCGCGCCTTGCCGACACGTTCGCGTAGCGTCTCCGTAAGGAGAGGGAAACCAGGAGCGCAGCGCTGGACTCACCATTCCCCAATTACCCATTACCAAAAAACGAGTAAATCTCGTTGTCCCCACAGCATCCATACACCGCTGATAGCCATTGTTGCGAGTACTATCGAGCGAAACTGTTGAGCATTTATCTTATTGAGAATATACTTACCGAGAAAGTTGGCTGGGATGGCTACTAGACCAATGATTAAACCGATAGCGATAATCTGCGGTGATAATACTCCAAATGTAGCATAAGTCAATATCTTAACTAAGTGAATAATTACTACATGAGTTGCTTTAGTAGCAATCAACTCTTCTTTAACTAGACCATAATTTAAATAAAAAGCGTTCAATACTGGACCTGTAGTTCCAATTAATCCAGAGACAAAAGCTTTGACGAAGCCGGCAGGTAAAATATACCAAGCTTTGACTTTAAATGTAGTTTCTTTTTGTTCTAATCCAAAGCCAAAAATGCTAATTACCAAAAAAACGCCGATGAGTAACTGCAACCAATCTAAATGAATTTGGGTGAAAGTATACGCACCGAGCATCGCTCCCACAATAGCGCCTGGAATATACCATAATGTCAAGTTCCAGTCAATATATCGCCAAAAAAGTACGATGCGATGTGCATTTCCGAAAAACATACCGATAGTTATAACCGGCGGAACCGATGCGGCACCTTGGATTGAGTTAATTAGAGGTATGAGCATGAAAGGACTACCACCACCAGCTAGGGTGCTAACCAACCAAGCAAAAAAGCTGACTATTGCGAGAGAGAAAATAAGCATTTAAATAAAAGAAACGGGTGAAGGTGAAAGTTGGTGTTTATCTGCGGTTCCATTATTCTTTTATTTATTGCAGCTAATTGAAACCCGCTATGGTGGTAAGTTGCTGCTATTACTCAGGTATCACAGGACTCATTGGATCGAGGGGGACAGAGAAGACAAAATAGATTACCCCAGCACCCAAAATAAGCATAGCGAGGCTGAAAAGAATTACCCAGCGATCTGGGGGTTCATAAGTATCTTCATCGATGTTATCGCGAACGGCGAAATAGTGTTGAGTTGAAAGTAAGACAGTTAATAAACCAACTAAAGAGAAAGTTAAACCCAACTTCCACCCCGCTCCTGGATGTGGTATGAGTGGTACTTGGAAGTGGCGAAGACGGACGATGACAACACCAAAACCCATGAGAGCGATCGCACTCCGCATCCATGCTAAGTAAGTGCGCTCATTTGCCAAATGATCCCGCACTCGCGACGGATTTCTTAACTTTGCCTTTTCTATATCTACATTTTTGGCTTTGAACAGCAACCCCATCAGTAAGACCCTAACTCTAATTTTATATTTTTAAATAAAATGTGCCTGAAATCCAAGTACCTTTAGTAACAATTTAATCTTTAATTTAAAAGAGCGATGTTCTTTGTCTTAGGAAGAAAAAGCCAGATTCCGAGTTTTATTTTTTACCCAGATTCTGGCTAAGGCTATATTCAGAATTTTTCGCACTTTTCCCCTAATCGCGTTGCTGTGTTTTTTCAGACGCGACTTTTATTTATTGAGCTATACTAACCGCTCAGGGTCTTTTGTAGTAATAGCCTTGTTTTGGTAGACGTGGCTCGTCGTACCGACGTAGAGGCTGTACCTGTGGCTGAGTTTCAGTAGGAATTTCGGGTTCTACAGTCTCTTTCTCTAGATTCTTCTGCACTGATTTCTCTAGATTCTTCTGCACAACCACTAGATTTTTCTCAGCTATCTTAGTACTAGGCGCGTTTGCAACTCGTGTATCTATAGTTGCTTGCGAAACATTAGGGATAAACCAATTCAGATTGCCTGCTTTGAAAACTTGAGTAGCAGGAATATTCAACTCAACAGCAGAAGTATCAGGATTTGTCTTCGCGACTAACTGAGTACCATCAACTATTTTGATCGCACCAGGTCCAGCTAATTCTTCACCTTGTTGGTTAGAGCTTATAGCTGTTAGTTTGGCATCATTTGGTAGATAAACTCCATTACAATCCCATTTCTCTTTAGTTGTCCGACCAGGTGCTAAAAAGTAAAGTGCAGTATCGTATGGATAATCTTCTCCAACGTCGTCTTCATCTGGTTGCGGTCCGTAGACAGCCAGGGTTTTGTCTGTTTGGTTTGCACACTGTCCCCAGCTGGTTCCGGTTTCTAAAGCGTATTTTTGAAACTCTAATTCATCAATTTTCTTTTGAATTTCCTGAGGATTAGTGTTTTCGCCTTGAGCTTGTATACTTTGTGCCGTCTTTAGACTTTCAAGAGCTTTTGTCACCTCTATGTAGTCAGGATTTTTGGTGAACTTAGGTTTATCAGCGAATGAAGGTTGGACAAACACTAGGTTTACCAGAATTACCAAAGCGATTACAAAAGGTTTCAATTTCACGTTTTTTCTCCTTTTCGATTTTACCCTGTAGTCAACTTTACAACTTTTATGTTGATTTTTTTAAAGTTGTTAAATATAAAAAAATGACAGTTTCAGATTCCCGACTTCTCTAAGAAGTCGGGAATCTTCTTTTTAAGAATTCCTAAACTGATTGCTATATTGTGAAAATTTTTATTGTTGGCAAGATTCAACTTGTTTAATCTTAATAACATTTTTCCGAAATCTCACTTATTGTTTACATTTCATAAAAATTTCCAGTGCGAAGTATTCTTGAGACTTGAGAATAACATTTTGCTCTAAATACTTCGCTTTTACCTTTAATTCTCCATTTCCGGAGATTGTCCCGAATTTTTTGCCAGAATTAGCCAGGTTAAATATAAGCAGCTTGCAACTAAAGTGATGAGAATTGAAGCGCCGCTTTCCCAGACAATAAAAGCACCTAATGCAATCAAAACAAAGGGAACAACTGTGCTGCTGTGAGGAGTAATGACTTGATTAATAGCTGGGAGCCTGGTTAATGTGTAAGCAGCGTAACACCAAACTCCTACGAGTGAAAAGAAGATGCCGAGAATTATCAAAAGGCTTTCCCAGGTGCTGTTGGCAAATAAAGGCATATAGATGCCAATATTGTCACTTCCATTAGCGACTGTAACAGCAGCTACGCTGTAAGTTTGAGGAGAAATAAAACTAGCGATCGCGCTTTTTTCCGCCACAACTGTTTCTGATTCAACACAATCACTTTCTTTATTCAGCAAGCGACTTAAACCAGTAGCAATTGGCATCAATCCAAGTAGTCCAATCCAGTTTGATGGCACTACTAAACCACCAAAAAACCCAGTCATACTAGCAAGAACTAATGCTGTGAAACCGAGATATTGACCAATATAGATATGCCGACTACGAAATGTCTTATTTACTTGTGAAAAAAACAGCGTGAGAATAACAAGGTCATCAATGTTGGTTGCAGTGAACGCAGCTAAACCAGTGGTAATTGCTGTTACTAATTCATTCATTTACATTCATTCCTTATAAGGATTGGTTAGTAGGAGCGTGGATAGTAGTTAGTTGCGTAACTACTAAATATTTTCGGCATCACTGAAACTAAAGTGAGTTGCTTCAACTTTCCGCTTCATTTTTGGATGAAAAACCAGTTACAACAAGAATAAGTAAAATACCAGAGACAATCAAAGCATATTGTTACTGATAATACCAACAAAGAATTAGCCTAAATTAGCGGCGGGCTTTGTTGTCGGTGCGATAACGGCTGTGAATTGAGCTATAATCTTTCGGTAGTCAAGACATTTTTTGTTTGCGCGATCGCTTTGTACTCATTTAAATTGAAACAAAGTACACAATCTCCTGTAATTGCCAAGTAAGAACAACAGCCACAAGCGCGATCGCGTCTGTCTGGGCTTTTTGACTCGACTTGAAAAAAAATACAAGGTATGCCTCAAACAATTGAAGTTTCTTCCTTATGCAAAACTTAATTTTGGTAGCCATCACAAGAAGCTCTAGTACTGATGCATCTAGCTTGATATTTACTCTAAGCGACCTATATGATGAAAGCAAATGTTATTTATTTTCCAAACAATAAATAAAAGTGATTAAAAATCGATAATTAGTACATCTGGTTGAATAAATTTAGCCATTGCAGATACCCCCCAACCCTAGTAGGAAATGAGTCTTTGTTTCTCTTTTCTGAAAAAATTGTGGGATCAAGATTTAACGGAAAAGTTTTTATCATACACTAAGTTTTAGGGATGCATAAAATGGCGGGAATGACGCTTGACCAATTGCGAGTTTTTATAGCGGTTGCGGAAAATCTCCACTTTACCCGTGCTGCGGAAGCGCTTTACATTACTCAACCGGCTGTGAGTGCGGCAATTCAAAGCTTGGAGGAAGAATATGCAGTCAAACTTTTCCATCGAATTGGTCGGCACATTGAGATCACTGAGGCAGGGAAGTTGCTACAAATGGAAGCACAGGAAATATTAAAGCAAGTTACTCTGACTGAAAGAAATTTACGGGAATTAAACGATCTGCAACGTGGTAAGTTGAATTTGGGAGCAAGTCTGACGATTGGTAATTATTGGTTGCCAGAAAAGATTAGCTCTTTTCAGCGCAGATATCCGGGGATCGCTGTCAACTGCACTCTCGCTAATGCAGAAACGATTTGTGCAGGAACAGCAACGGGTGTGTTTGATTTGGGTTTGGTGGAAGGAGAGGTGCAAGCATCGCTGAAGGCTTCTTTAGAGGAAGAAGTTGTTGCGAGCGATCGCTTGCTAATTGTGGTTGGTAAATCTCACCCTTGGTTTAAATTAGGAGAGGTTCGCTTAAGCGAACTAACTCAAACTGGATGGGTAATGCGCGAGTCTGGTTCTGGTACACAGCAAAGATTTGACCAAGCTTTGCAAAATTGGGGGATCGATTTATCGCAATTAAATGTTATTTCTGTTTTAAACAGTGGTGAAATGGTCAAGGCTGTAGTTGAAAACGGTGTAGGTGCCACAGCAATCTCCGATTTGATGGTGCAAAAAGAACTGTGTCTGTCAACTTTGCGATCGCTTAAAATCATTGATAATAGAAATGGTTCGCCAACTCCTACGGAAATAACCCGCCCTTTTTTAAAGTTGAAACATCGCCAGCGTTTTCAAAGTCGGCTTTCCATCGCATTTGAACAAATGTTGACTTCTGTAGAGACTTTAAAAGTTTGAATTTGTTAAGACTTACGCAAAAACTCTCTCGCTCCTCTCAACTTCTGTGTTCTCTGTGCCTAGTAAAGTTCGTTTTCTCATTATTCTGCGTAAGTTCTGTTTGTAACGAAAAACATGAGCGAAGCGCTATAGCGCACCATGTTACACAGCGGTGCGCTATAGCTAAAGCCGTAACACACCCTACTTATACCGTTTCTTTGTGAAGCTGCGCCAAATTATCTCTATACCTCCTCTCTTCGCGTTCTTCGCCTCTTCGTGGTTCGTTTTTATTTCTTGCGCGTCAGCGCATCTTCATACAGAATTGGTATTAACTGTCAAAACTCACCTTGAACAGCACGGGCAATGCTGCAAGTGTGTGAGATGACGCGGCTAATGCCATTGACCATTTCCAGGTGGATAGCGCTTGAATCCAGACTGGATGCTGACCCAGAACGCAGACGATGGAGATGCCGTAGATGAAGTTCACGTTTGGTTTGATTGAGCGACGACCTACGCACTAGAACTTCATCAGCAATCATCGGATCTTGAGATGCCAACCCTGCCAGCGCTTTCTGTAACAGTGACATTGTTTCACCATGATAAGTAGCTACGTCATTCCACTCCTCTAAAGTAAAGGCAATTTGTTTCCGGCGTTGTCGGCGGGCTAGTCGCATCAATTGCTTGTCAATAATGTCGCCAATTGCCTCCAGGTCAGTGCTGATGTAGAGCAATGCAATCTCCCTTTTCGCCTGTTCTGGAGTCATTAAATCTTCACTGAGCCGCATCAGGTAGCGTTTAATTGCTGCTTCTATGTCATCGAGTTGGTCATCAAGCGCGGCAATGTGCTTGGGTATGTCTTTGCCACCGTCTTCAAAAGCGTGGATGCTCAACTGCAACATTTCCACAGCCACATCAGCCATCCGGAGGATTTCACGCATCGCCTGTCCGAGTGCTACCGCAGGCATGGGTAGGGCATCCGAGTCGAGGTAGCGCGATCCGGACTTTTCAACCGTAGTCGGTTCTGGTAGCAGCCTAGTCGCTAGCTGTGCTAACTGATTGACCAGTGGAGCGAAGAGGATTGCAAGGAAGAGGTTAAACCCCAGGTGGAAGAGCGAAACTTGGGCAGCTCGAGTAAGTGGCACGCTATGCAGTAGTGCTGTCAACGGTTTGAGCGCAATCAGCGCTACTACAGCCCCGAATAGCCTAGTACCTACATAAATAAACGCCAGCCTACGTCCAGTAATACTGCCTCGATTCAGGGCGGTCAACAACGGGGCGATTGTCGTCCCGACATTGGCACCTAGTGTAACTGCCAGTGCAGCATTAAGTGGCAATGCCCCACCAGCCGCCAGCACCAACACCAGCCCAATTGTCGCCGTACTAGAGACAAAGGCGCAAGCTAGCAATGTGCCTGTCAGTACCAACACCAAGGGTGAACTAGAGAGTGCCTGAAGGATAACTTTGGTAATCGGACTGGCGGCGATGGGAGTACTACTTGCATCGATCATCGCCAGCCCTACCAACACTAGTCCAAAGCTGAAAATCCCCCTACCAATATGACGTAGGGTAGTGCGGCTAGTAAATAAGGCTACTGCCGCGCCCAATCCCAACATTTCTAGCGCGTGGTCTGTGATATGAAACGCTAACAGTTGCACTACCAATGTGGAGCCAACCGCCGCCCCCAGTAACATAACAACTGCCGCTGCTAGGGGCACCAACTGGGCACTCACCAATCCCACTAGCACAGAGGCAGTAGCAGTGGAACTTTGAGTCAGCACAGTTGCTACAACTCCCGCCATAAAAGCCGCTCCCAGACGTTGGGAAAGCGTCATCATCACAAGCCGCAGCCGTGCGCCCAAAGCGCGTTGCATAGCATCGGTGACTAGCCGCACACCATACAGAAGTAGCATCACACCGCCAAAAAGTAGCAGCAAAACAATAGTGGGATCGTCAGTGTTGACCATTCGTGTTTAATCTACGGTAAATTGAGATGTTTACTGTAAATTAAGTTTAGATTAAGATTGGGTTAAATGTAACAATAAATAATTCCGTGTACTCAAATTTTCTGGCAACGACCTTACTCCTGAGCTAAAAATGGCAATCAATGTATCTTATTCTTCTGTTCCTAGGAACTTGTTTTTATCCTACTCAAACGCGGCAAATGACAATTTAAAGGAGTTGCGACCCTGCGACCGTAGCCAAATCACCAGCTACATGTAGCGAAAAGTGTGTATTTATCAACCAAGTATGCCGAGAATAAATCTACACTAACTGGATATGGATACAGTACTTTTTTTGAAAACCCCCTTGATTTGTTCAGTTGTATATGCAATAGTCCTAACTTAGAACCACTAAATATGGCATAGACGGATTTGTCGTAGATTGGAGGAGGGGAGTTATGCAGCTACTCTGGTTTATCCCGACTATCTCGGCACTGCAACAAGCGGACAAAGCGACAAATTGCCCAGACGGTAGATGACCTGGCTTACACAAAAGCATTGCTGCAACTTGTTTGCCGTAGCAAGTATTGAGTAAGATTTTCTACACCCGGCAAAGCCAACGAGAAGGCTACAAGCACATCCAAGTAACGATTGGGAGATTGCAAGCGATGTTGCATCAACAAATTGACCAGAATTTATCAGACACAAAAGCATGGGCATTGCGGAGGCAGTTGGGTATACCCAACAACAAGCTTTTGTGGGTATTAACCTGCATGGATGAACGCTTACCTGTGGAGAAAGCGTTAGGAATTAGTGAGGGGGATGCTCATATTTTCCGGAATGCTGGGGGTTTAGTTACGGATGATGCAATTCGGTCGGCGATGTTGACAACACAGTTTTTTGGCACAAAAGAAATCATCGTCGTTAACCATACCGAATGTGGCATGATGACTGCCTCTGGAGACTTTCTCACAGAGGTATTGAAAAATACTGGAATAGATGTAGATCTGGTTAACGTCGATCCTGCACTTCCAGAGTTGAAACTACCAAAAGGCGTTTTTTCCAAGTGGATTAAAATGTTTACCGATGTGGATGAAATCTGCGTCAAACAGGTGGAGTTGCTGCGTAATTCTCCTTTAATTCCCCAGGATGTAGTGATTAATGGGTACATCTGGGAAGTGGAGACTAAAAGTTTGCGTCGTCCCTACGAACGTTTGAGTCACAAGGTAAACACAGCTGAGGCTATGGGTGCCAAGACTATAAAACTAACACAAATCCACTGAATCCCTTATATAAACAGAGGGTGCAGCGAAAAGTCTGAGCGGAGGTTTCCTCCGTTCGCGAAGCGTTGCCGCAGGCATCAGACCTTTTCAAGAGAGAGGACACAGAGAAAAGAGGGTTTTAGAGAGATTTTGCGTAAGTCCTAAAAGCTAAATCTTCATTCTTGTTGCGATCGCTCCAGATTAAATCAGTCATTCTGAAGTATCTTGAGGCTAACGGCATTAATGTCTATAGTTCACAACGGCGATCGCTATGTGCCAATTACTCGGAATGAACTGCAATGTCCCCACGGATATTTGCTTTTCTTTTGAAGGATTTTCTGCACGGGGAGGAAAAACTGACGACCATAGTGATGGTTGGGGGATTGCTTTCTTTGAAGGTAAAGGATGTCGGCTTTTTATCGATGCCAAACCCTCGATTAGTTCTCCAATCGCAGAGGTGGTACGATGCTATCCCATCCACTCTACCCATGTGATTGCCCATATCCGCAAAGCCACTCAAGGAGAAATTGCCCTAGAAAACTGCCATCCCTTCCGTCGGGAACTGTGGGGAAAGTACTGGGTATTTGCTCACAATGGAGATTTACCAGATTTTCACCCTCAAAGTATGGGGTTTTATCACGCTGTCGGCAAAACTGATAGTGAAAGAGCGTTTTGCTTGATACTAGAAACGTTAAGACAACGTTTTCCCGAAGGTCAGCCAAACGTCAAAGAACTATATTTAGCTCTTCGGGAAATTACTGATTTAATTTCTATTTATGGTATTTTTAATTACTTATTATCAGAGGGAGAGCATTTTTTTGCTCACTGCTCAACCAAGCTTAGTTACATTGTACGGCAAGCGCCGTTTGCTGCGGCTCACTTGATTGACCAAGATGTAACTGTAGATTTCCAAGAATTGACCACTCCAAGCGATCGCGTTGCTGTTATCGCTACTACCCCCCTCACCGACAACGAAGTTTGGACGCAAATCCAACCCGGAGAACTGCTAGTATTTCAGGACGGTTTGCCCTTAAAATTTTGATCCAAAGAAACCCGGTTTCTCAAAGAAACCGGGTTTCTAACGATGCATTGCGCTAAGTTAGGTTAAACCGACAGCTTATTAACGTCGTCCACCTTGGATTTTATCGAAAACTCCGCCATCATCAAAGAACTTTTTCTGAGCAGTAGCCCAACCACCTAGATTCTGAACAGTGTAGAGCTTGGAAATCTTGGGAAACTTACTCTGTACTTCCTTAGCGACAGCCGAATTAACTGGTCGAAAACCTACTTTGGCAAATTCACGTTGAGCTTCAGGGGTATAGAGAAACTTAACAAAAGCTTCTGAAACTGCACGGGTATTATGCTTGTCTACGTTCTTGTCAACCACTGCTACTGGAGCATCTATAGAAATGTTGGTTTGGGGAACTACATAAAAAGGTGTAGTTTCTCCTCGTTGTGCAGCTAAAATTACTTCGTTTTCATAATTGATCAGAACATCTCCCTGACCTTTTTTGTAAAAAACATCACTAGCTTCTCGCGCATCTTTAGGCAATACAGCTACATTTCGATAAACCTGAGTCACAAAGTTAAGAGCTTTAGCTTCATTTCCACCAGTTTGAGCGATCGCACCCCACAAAGCCAAAAAGTTCCACCTTGCACCACCGGAAGTCTTGGGGTTTGCTGTAATCACTTTTACTCCAGGTTTGGCTAAATCACTCCAAGTCTGAATCTTTTTCGGATTGTTTTGACGAGTTTCCAGTGCAACTACTGAGTGAGTCACAATTGCGTTATTTGGTGCTTTCCGCTCCCAACCTGGTTTAATCAAGCCTGCGCTTTGGATTTTTGTGATATCCTGAGCTAGTGCTAAAGCGACAACATCCGCATCTAAACCGTCAATTACTGCACGCGCTTGAGATCCAGAACCACCAAAGCTTTCACGAATCACTACATTCTGACCTTTTTCCCGCTTCCATTTCGCCACAAACTGGGGAATGATTTTATCGTAAGCAACCTTGGTGACTGCATAAGAAACCAAAGTTATTTCCACATTCTTCCCACCTTGGCTAATCAGTTGAGTCTTTTGGTCAGCAAGTTCCCGTCTTGGCGCTCTGCGTCGTTCGCGCAGCGTCTCCGACAGGAGATGGGAAACTTGCTGACCCGAAGGGTTAGTAGATGCAGAAAAGGCAGCATAAACAGGAACTAGGACGCTTAGACCTAAACCGGCTGCAAGTATTGCAGAGGTACGTTTACTTAGGGGAACTAGTTGCTTAACTGTTTGAATAAATTTATGCTGTTTCGGTTGAAAATGTGTCATGGGATAGTGCTTAACTTGTCTCTAAAAAATCTACGGTAACTTGATAAAGTTATAGTAGATTTATGTGCAATTAAGAAGCTATCAGATAACACTTGAAAATGCAAGGGAATTTTATACGTGAAATTTTTCGGAAAACTCGTGTATAAAAAAGTAAATTAATTGACAATATTGCCAAATAGGACGATCGCTATTCACTCGCTTAACATACTCCCAATTCTCCAGAAAAAATGTGGAGATAATCTCTTGCGTTTTTGGTTCCAGCCTTGTATTATCTATTGCACGGTATGTATATCAATAAAGAGTAGATTGATTGGGAGCATAAAAAATGAGTTTATGGAAACGCCGGCTGAAGCAATCGGGGCTAACCATTGAGCATTTGAGCCGCAGACTGAAGTTGCGTTCCTTCAAAGGCTTTGTATCGATGTTTTTGGTGGGAGCGATATTGAGTGTAGCGATCGCCTCCTGTTCTGGTGGAAATGCGGATAATGCCAATAGCAATGCGGGAAATTCTGGTGCTAGTCCTGTAGCAGCTAACAACAAAGACGTTGAACTAACCCTCGTTTCCTTTGCAGTCACCAAAGCGGTTCACGAAGCAATTATTCCTAAATTTGTTGAACAGTGGAAAAAAGACCATAACCAAAACGTCACCTTCAAACAAAGCTACGGCGGATCTGGTTCGCAAACTCGCGCTGTTATCGACGGTTTAGAAGCGGATGTCGTCCACTTGGCACTCGCTGGAGACACTCAAAAAATTGAGAAGGCTGGACTAATTCAGCCTGGATGGGAAAAAGAATTTCCCAACAATGGCATTGTCTCTAAAACTGTTGCCGCATTAGTTACACGACAAGGCAACCCTAAAGGTATCAAGACTTGGGAAGATTTAGCGAAAAACGATGTAAAACTGATTACTGCTGACCCCAAAACATCGGGTATTGCCAAGTGGAATTTCTTAGCACTATGGAATTCAGTGATTAAAACTGGGGGAGATGAGGCTAAAGCGACTCAGTTTGTGACCAAAGTCTATAATAATGTGCCAATACTGACTAAAGATGCCCGTGAAGCCACTGATACATTTGCCAAGCAAGGTCAGGGAGATGCTTTAATTAACTACGAAAACGAAATTGTCTTGGCACAACAAAAGGGCGAGAAGGTGAATTATGTCGTTCCTGAGGTAAATATCTCTATCGACAATCCGATCGCAGTTGTAGATAAAAACGTTGATAAGCACGGCACAAGAGAAGTAGCAGAAGGTTTCGTCAAATACCTTTATACTCCAGAAGCACAGCAAGAGTTTGCCAAATTGGGATTCCGACCTTTAGATGAAGCGGTAGCACAAAATAAAGAACTCAAAGAAATTGCCGACAAGTATACCAAGGTGAAAACTCTAGGTACAATTGACGAGTTGGGCGGTTGGAATGCAGCCGATAAGAAGTTCTTTGCAGATGGTGCTCTTTTTGACAATATTCAAGCCCAAAAGAAACGGTAATTAATCAAAAGTCAGTACAGACGCTACTAATTGTGTCTGTACAAAACTTAAGAAAGAGTCAAGAGTGATTTTTTGCGTACCCACGTTTCCCCTTTAGCCCAAACACGTCAATTAAATTTGCAATTTGAAGCTACTTTATGGCTGTCTCCTCACCTCCCTCTTCTCGGCAATTCATTCCCCCAGAACCTCCGGTGTGGAAGAAGTTCTTAAATAATTTGTCTAGAATTCCTTGGACGTGGCGAATTACTGTGGGATACCTCACTGTAATGTTGTTCGTCCCTATAGCCGCGATGTTCTTAAAAGCGGGTACCGAACCTCCGGCTAAGTTTTGGCAAATCGCGACTAGTCCGATCGCACTGGCAACTTATGATGTGACTTTTACCACGTCAATAATTGCATCTCTGTTTAACGGAGTCTTTGGTACTCTCATTGCCTGGGTTTTGGTTCGGTATAAATTTCCTTTGAAACGGATTATTGAAGCCTCAGTAGATTTACCCTTTGCGCTGCCGTCAGCGGTTGCGGGGTTAACTCTGGCAACTGTTTACAGCGATAATGGCTGGCTTGGTTCGTTGCTAGCACCGCTGGGCATTAAGGTATCTTTCACTCGTTTGGGTGTAGCGGTAGCAATGACGTATATCTCGCTGCCCTTTGTCGTGCGGACAGTGCAACCTGTACTTCAGGAAATGGAACGCGAAATTGAAGAAGCTGCTTGGAGTTTGGGGGCAAGTCAATGGCAGACTTTCTGGAAGGTGATTTTTCCGCCTTTATTTCCGACTATTTTGACTGGTATTGCCTTGGGTTTCTCCCGTGCGGTTGGGGAGTATGGCTCAACGGTAATTATCGCTTCCAATACTCCGTTCAAAGATTTGATTGCACCTGTATTGATTTTCCAGCGATTAGAGCAGTATGACTATTCTGGGGCAACTGTAATTGGTACTGTGTTACTGCTGATTTCCTTGGTGTTGTTAATCGGAATTAATCTTTTACAAGCTTGGGCAAGAAGATATGACACAAAATGAAGCCTCTTTTCCACCTCGGATTCATTCAGGTGCCACAGATCCAAAGCCGCAAAAACCTGTTAAATCTAGAGATTGGATGCCAATTATTTTAATTGGGATAGCGATCGCCTATTTAGCTTTAGTTCTCTACATCCCTGCTGCCAACGTCTTTTTCCAAGCTTTCAAAAAAGGGGTTGGTCCATTTCTCTCAAACTTAACCCGTCCTGCCTTTCTTCATGCAGCTTGGCTGACACTAATTCTGGCTGTAATTACTGTACCTTTAAATACAGTATTTGGTTTATGTGCAGCTTGGGCGATCACCCGTCACAAATTCCCCGGTCGTGCTTTTGTCCTCAGCATTATTGACCTACCTTTTTCTATCTCCCCCGTTGTTGCAGGTTTGATGATTGTACTGCTCTACGGGCGGCAAGGTTGGTTTGGCGGCTGGCTTCAGGAGCATGGTATCAGAGTTATCTTTGCCTTTCCGGGGATGATTTTGGCTACAGCATTTGTTACCATGCCCTTTGTCGCTCGTGAAGTAATTCCGGTTTTAGAAGAATTTGGCAAAGACCAAGAAGAAGCAGCCAGAACCTTAGGTGCAGAGGATTGGCAGATATTTTGGCGTGTCACTTTGCCAAGTATCCGCTGGGGCTTACTTTACGGCGTGATTTTGACAAATGCCAGAGCAATGGGTGAATTCGGTGCTGTATCCGTAGTTTCGGGAAACATCGCTGATAAAACTCAAAGTTTACCTTTATTTGTCGAAGACGCTTACAAGCAGTATGAAACCGAAGCTGCCTACTCTGCTGCTGTATTGTTAGCGCTGCTAGCAGTTGTCACCTTGGTGTTGAAGGAGATTCTCGAACGGAAAACCCGCATTAAAGATGTTGAATAGGATGTTGGCTGTTGGTTGATAGTTGTTGGGCAATGGGCAATGGGCAATGGGCAATGGGCAATGGGCAGTGGGCATTAAGAATTGGGCATTAAGAATTGGATTCGGGAGAGATTCTTTCCATGCCCCATGCCCCATGCCCCATGCCCACTATCCACCAACCACTATCCACCATCCACTATCCACTATCCACTATCCACCAACCACTATCCATTATGCCTAATGACATTGCGCTCACCCATAAACGGATTCGCTTAAGAATTCCTAAAGACTATCACTCTCAACCTGTGATTTCTCGCTTGGTGTCTGATTACGGTTTGACTGTAAATATCACTGCTGCTGTTCTCGGCGCCAATGCTGTTGGTGATGGTTGGTTTGACCTAGATTTACAAGGCACAATTGGACAAATTGACCGAGCTTTAGGTTATCTCCATGATTTGGATTTGCAAATCTGGGATAACAACAGCGAAACAGGTATTTGGTAAAGCAGATTAATTGCCGCTTGCTTCAAACAATATAAAATATTTACCAAAAATAATGCCCACATGCTGATTGTTCAGGCGATGCGGAGTACCGCAACCTTACGGAAGGCATTTGGGCATTTTTTGTTGTAATTTATATAGCGCTTTTGGGTTGAGTGAGGTACGCGCTGACCTCTCCCCGGTTTTGCTACGCAAAACCCCCCCTCCCCTGCAAGGGGAGGGAACCGGACTCCCCCTTCCCTCAAGCGGGAAGGGGGCTGGGGGGTTAGGTCTGTTGGTGTACCTGACTCAACTGAGAACCGCTATATGCCAACAAGCGTGGAGTTTAACAGTAGTGACTTCTAATTTACCATGCCCCATGCCATTTACTATATATTCAGCACTATTGGGGCATTGTTTTTTAGTCGCTCTTGTGCTAAATTCCTTTACATCAGTAGTAAATACTGTAAATCGATAGATTTAGCGTAGATTAATAATCACCGAGAAAAGCAATTCATCATCGTGAAGGAGTGCAATGTCTTTTGTGCAACTTTGAAAAACCTGCTCCAGTCCACAGCCGGATTCGCATACCCCAGCGGTATAATAGACAACCGATAATTTCCCGGCTTGTATCTCGCTATAATTTAACCGTCAATATTACCGCAGCATCGCTGACATCAGACAGTAACGAAGATGGCTGGTTTGACCTAGAACTTTCCGGCAATCCCCCAGAATTGGCTTATTCGCTATCTTACTTACAAGGATTGGGGGTGGATTTGCTGCAATTAGCGATCGCCAATCACATTAAATCAGGAAACACTCAGCCTTTCCCTAACGAAGGAAGCAATTTAACTAATAGGGAATCTGCATCAACTTTGTTGAAACAAAAACCAATATATAATGCGATCGCTCAAACAAATCGAGTGCGTTTGCAACTGTGCATCTTGAAAAACTATTACCATAAACCGATAATTTCCGAATTAGTTTCTCATTATATGCTCACAGTCAACATCACCAGTGCGTTGTTAAATCCCGACATGCAAGATGATGGTTGGTTTGACTTAGATTTGTGGGGTAGACCGCAACAACTTAGCGCTAGTCTAAGTTACTTAGAAAAATTAAAATTACCGCTTTGGTTAGTTTCAATTCCTGATAGCAATTAAGTCAAAATAAATAAGTTTCGTAAATAATGAATAAATTTAATAAACATCAACTTCCACTTTTAACCAGACCATCTTTGATTTCGCCAGTTTTGCAAAATAATCTTACTAAAGTTCGCTTGCGCTTGCATATTCCCCAATGCTATCAGCAAGAACCTGTGATTTCGCAATTAATTTCTGCTCATGATTTAGTTGTGAATATTACTAAAGCAATGTTAGGAGAAAATACAGATAGACACGGATGTTTTGACTTAGAACTTCAAGGTACACCATCACAGATTAGCAGTGGTCTGACTTACTTAGAATCTCTAAATTTGACAATTAAAGGCAAGCCTAATGCTGATGGAGATGGTTGGTATTGCTGATTTAGGCGCGATCGCTACTGTTGCTTTACTAGGATTAAGAGCGACTTTGGCTGATGCAACTTTCGCTTTAGCGATTTCAATAGATTTTTTTT
This sequence comes from Tolypothrix sp. VBCCA 56010, assembly GCF_050875635.1. NCBI lineage: Bacteria > Bacillati > Cyanobacteriota > Cyanophyceae > Nostocales > Tolypothrichaceae > Tolypothrix > Tolypothrix sp. VBCCA 56010. Next base: position 19,377 of record NZ_JBPAOH010000033.1, on the reverse strand, counting down.
CAGCTTCTCCTTCTTGATTGTGTCTGGACAACAATTAGTTTTTTCTGCTCAAATTCACGCTTACCAATTGCCCCAAGTTGCTCCCATCTGCTGGTAGCGATCGCGATCTACCCGAGCAAATTCTAAATCTGCTTTGGCTTTTTGCAAATCTAAATTGGCTTTTTGTAAGTCTGCTTGAGCTGCTAGCAATTCGTTATTAGTTGTACTTGTTCGCTCTTGATATTCGCGTTGGTTGCGTTCTAAATCGGCTGTAGCAGCAGAAACTGAGCGTTCTATCACTGTAGATTCAGCCTTAATCTGAGTATCTAAAGTTTTGATTTGGGCATTAATTTGAATTAGTTGCAATATACCTTGTTGGATATTGCCTTGCAATTGGCTTTTTTTGATGCGTAGTTGCTCATCATCCAAGATAGCGATCGCATCGTCTTTTTTGACATTCTGATTTTCTTTAACAAAGATATTTTTAACGCTTCCTTCCATATCCGCTTGCACTACCCGGACATCTCCTGTAGGACGCACAGTCCCAGCAGCTTTGACTATGACGTTGTATTTCACCCAAGAAGAAAGAGCGATCGCACTACAAACAGTCCCAACCAGAAATATGCCGATTAATGATGTCCAAGGACTAATAGGAGGCAGAAACTCCTGACTATCAATTCCGGGAAGTAATTTTTATCATGGGTGTGAAACATTGTCAATCTTAATAAATAACAAATAATTAAGGAATTAATACATTTACTTGATTTTACGTTTTTTTGCTAAAAATATATCATTCCCAAAATTAGCACATTATGTATGTGGCGATCGCTCCGCAAACGCCACAATCGACCTGCTAGATTACCTGACTAAAATCTCCATTGCCACGACTAGATCAGTACTCTACTTATGCCAAAAGGCATAGATAGTAGTATTTATACTGATAATATTCTATGTCTAAAGATATATTTATTTAAGTAATTTTGTGGTTATTAATATTACTAACCAAATGGTGCTTCTCTACGTAAATAAAAACAATTTAAATTTAAGGAGAATTTATGTCTAACAGCAAAATGGCTGGTATCCAATCTAACCTTTTTGAAGAATTGGATGACGCAGATTTAATGGCAGTGGTAGGTGGCAGTGTTCTTAGCAATGTCGGTGATACCGTCACAAAACCTGGCAACGACAGTCAACCAACATCATCTGCTATCGAACTCGTAGCAGTCCTATTTTTGCTTTCTGTATTATTTACTCCCTTATTTGCAGCAGTGCCTACTTTTGCAACAGCTCCTGCATTGATTATGGTGGGTTTTTTGATGATAAGTAGCGTGCAAAACATTAATTGGAACGATCCAGCAGAAGCAATTGCTGCATTCTTAATTCTTCTAACTATGCCCCTTACTTACTCAATTGCAGAGGCATTGGCAATTGGTTTCATTATTTACCCTTTGATTAAAGTTTCTCAAGGACTGGCTCATCAAGTGAGTATGCCTGTATATTTTCTAGCAGTTATCTCTGTGTTTCAATTCGTATTAAAGAGTTAAAAACAGAGAATATATTTTTAAGGCTGAATTTATTCAGCCATTCGCTTATATCCCCCGCTTGAAAGACGGTGGCTTTACCCCAAATCGACTCGTAAAAGCGCTAAAACGCGGGACTAAACTTCAATCAACTTATTTTGTGCCACATTTAGATGCGTTTGCCCTGTAACCTTAAATCTCATAGTGCCAAATTTCTTCTTCTCGCAGCACAATTCGATGCAGACTGAGACGGTGAATAAAGCCTTCCTCTTCTAATTGCCTGAGAATACGAGTAATTGTCACGCGAGTTGAACCCAATAGTTCCGCAATGTCTTCATGAGTCAGACGCATATCTATCAAACGTCCTTGTTCAACTTCACGACCAAACCTTTTAGATAACCATGTCAACAGCTTGACAAGCATGATATCAACTGTTTTATAGCCACGAACAATCATCAATTCTTCAGCTTGGTGGATGTGTGCTAGCAATACGTCTGCAATTTGATCCCATCCTTGCAAATCAAAGATTGTCGCTTGCACTTTGGTGAGACACTCCATCTGATAAGGTTCGACTTTGGACAAAGCTTTGCCAACAATATCTCCCGATCCCCACACTCCCAGAGTAACGCTCGTACCGTCTTCGAGATAAGTAAATGTTCGTACAACCCCTGTTTCAATTTTCCACAGAGTATGAGTTTGTTGTGGCAACAAAGAGCGACGGGAAAAAGATTGAACTGTATTCTTACTTAAAGAATTTGGCGGGGCAGAGTATAAAGACATTATTGCAAATAATCCTATTATTCGATACATTAACCGTAGTATTAAAAATATATCAATTTCTGGAAGGATTTCCTATGGGGATAGCGGTTGAGAATGTTTCCAAACACTATGGTTCTTTCCATGCTGTGGATTCTGTAAGTTTGGAGTTTAAAACTGGCTCTCTGGTTGCGCTTTTGGGTCCGTCTGGTTCAGGAAAATCAACTTTAATGCGGATGATTGCTGGATTAGAGACACCTAGTTCCGGTGAAATATGGATAGTTGGTGAAAATGCTACTCACAAGCGGGTGCAAGAGCGTAATATTGGCTTTGTATTTCAGCATTATGCCTTATTTAAGCATCTGACAGTGCGGCAGAACATCGCTTTTGCCCTAGAACTCCGCAAAGCTCCCAAAAACCGGATAAAGGTGCGAGTAGACGAACTTTTAGATTTGGTGCAGTTGAGTGGATTAGGCGATCGCTATCCCTCACAATTATCTGGGGGACAACGGCAAAGAGTAGCTTTAGCGCGTGCTTTAGCAGTTCAACCGCAAATTCTGCTGTTAGATGAACCCTTTGGCGCTTTAGATGCGAAAGTACGCAAAGATTTAAGAATGTGGTTGCGACATCTGCATGAAGATGTGCATGTAACGACAGTCTTTGTCACCCACGACCAAGAAGAAGCAATGGAAGTTGCTGATGAGATTGTCGTCATGAATAAAGGTCGAGTCGAGCAAGTTGGCACTCCAGCCGAGATTTACGACCACCCAGCAACACCATTTGTGATGAGCTTTATTGGTCCAGTGAATATCTTACCCGGTAACGCTGGTATTCAAACAGGCAATTATTCTGTGACAGCGAGCGATCGCGTATTCTTACGTCCTCATGACATTCTCATTCAACCCCAGAGAGTCGAAGATGCAACACCAGCCAAAGTTGACAACATAATTCACCTTGGCTGGGAAATTCGCATTGAGTTAATTCTAGAATCTGGGGAAAGGATAAATGCTCACCTCAGCCGAGAACAGTTCAATCAACTTTTACTGAAAGAAAATCAGCGAGTCTACGTTAAACCCAAGCAAGCAAGAGTTTTTCCGGCTTATGCTTAGAAAGAGTTAGTGGATAGTGGATAGTTGGTAGTGGATAGTTGGTAATGGATAGTGGTTAGCGGATAGTGGGTAGTGGATAGTGGGTAGTGGGTAGTGGGTAGTGGATAGTGGTTAGCGGGTAGCGCTCAAAGAATATCGACTAACAACCAACCACTAACAACCAACCACTAACAACCAACCACTAACAAAGCTAAATTCCCGCACCATCGAGAAAGTCTTCAATTACCGAATCTGTATTACACTTACTGTTATCGGTTTGTCCGTTATCTTGGATGACGGACATATGTAATTCAGTTTCCATCTGGACAACTTGTTTCTCTAGAGACTTGACTCGTTCAAATAAAGCGCGTATAACCTCAGCTTCCACATCCCGGACTTTATCATGAGCCAAAGCATTAACACTTGTGTTGTCTTGACGAGTTACACGTCCGGGAATTCCGACTACAGTCGTGTTGCTGGGCACATCTCGCAGCACCACCGAACCCGCGCCGATGCGGACATTATCGCCGATTTGAATGTTGCCTAATACCTTTGCCCCTGCGCCGACAACGACATTATTACCCAAAGTGGGATGACGCTTGCCGCTTTGTTTGCCAGTACCGCCGAGGGTGGCACCTTGATAAATTAGGGCATTATCGCCGATAATCGCTGTTTCGCCAATCACTACTCCCATACCGTGGTCAATAAAAACACCTTTGCCAATCGTTGCTCCTGGGTGAATTTCAATTCCCGTAAAAAACCTACTGAGATGGGAAATAAACCGAGGTATAAACGGCATCTGTGTTTTATACAGCCGATGTGCGAGTCGATGAAGCACTATAGCTTGAAGTCCGGGATAGCAAAACAACACTTCCAGCCAGTTACGGGCAGCTGGATCGCGCTCAGAAATCGTTCGCAAATCAGTTAGTAGCATAAGGAAGTTTGGATCTTTGTTGATCGGGGAAGTAAAATCAAAAACCTAAATAATTAATTCCCAAGACAGGAATTATGATGGATAATCTACGGTATGTCGATAGATTAGAGGTATTTCAGTTAGTGATAATTGGGATGCTATCACATCCGTTAGTTTGAGGAAAATTAAGATCGCTGCTATATACCTCAAATCTATCGAAAAACCGTAGTATATTGAGTAGAGACTTGAATAGCCCAAATTACGCTCTTTTGGATCTGTCTTCTAAAGTCGAATATGCTTTGCTAGCACTTTTAGAACTGGCAAGCCATCACGACAAAAAAGTTCCTCTGACGATGAGCGAGATTGTTGCCAAGCAACCGATTCCAGAACGCTATTTAGAGCAAATTCTGACCAGCTTGCGACGTGCGGGTGTGGTTAAGAGTCAACGCGGTTCAAGGGGAGGCTTTCTTTTAGTTCGTGAACCTTGGCAAATTACCTTGCTGGAAATTGTCACTTTGGTGGAAGGCGATCGCAAACCGAAAGAAAGCTCAGAACCTCCCACTCTAGAAAAGAATCTGGTGCAAGACATTTGGCTACAAGCTAACAATGCTGCCATTGAAGTTTTGAGAAGCTATACACTGCAAGACATGTGTCAAGAACGAAATCAAAGGACACAGCAGAGTCCGATGTATTACATTTAGCAATTGAAGAATACTCATATGTAGATTGCGCTCATATACGAGCGAGTTAATCGAACCGACTCGTGCTTGTTCAGTTGAAAAAGATTCCCCAATCCAAAGCGCAAAGCGCTTTCTTGTCGTCAAGCTTATTCCTGTAACACCGGAATTGCTTTATTTTATGGTGGCACAGGGCTACCATCTTATTCTAACAATACCTGATACGATGAGCAAAGACGCGCTCTGTGTCAGCTAGTCGTCCTTTAGCCACATATGAAAGATTGCCCTTATAGAATTTCTACTCTAGCAGCTTTATGTGCAGCAATTTTTGTGGCAAAGCATTTAGAAAGTGCGATCGCCTAATTGTGATGACACACTACTAGCTTTGTTTCAACTTATGTCTAAATTTATTTATGGAGATTGAATTTTTTCCTTATTCCTTTTTCCTTATACCTTGTCAACAGAATCCCCATCCTTTTTCACCAAAACAGTCAAACACATACAACTAAGAATTAATTTAGTTAGACTTAACGCCTCACTTTTCAAGACAATAAAAGCACCTAAACCCATCAGCACAAAAGGCACAAGATAACTACCATAGCGAGTTATCAGTTCAGCTATTGTACTCTGATGAGTTAATTTATCTGCTACATAGCACCAAACAGCTAAAAGTGCAAAAAATATAATAATAATTATTAAGAAGCTGACAAAACCGCTGTTAGCAAACAAAGGCACATAAACACTAATATTGTCACTACCATTAGCAATAGTCACAGCCGCTACACTATAAGTTTGGGGAGCAAAAAAACTAGTAACATTTAAATCATCAAATTCTTCTATTTCCGCCTTCTCTTGAGTCGATTCATCTTCAGAATTAACCAAACTACTAATACCGATTGCCATTGGCATCAAACCTAGCAATCCAATCCAGTGTGGCGATAAAATCAACCCCCCAAACAAACCGGGAAGACTAAAAATTACCAACACCGTAAAACCTAAATACTGACCAACAACAATATGACGACGGCGAAAACTAGCATTAACCTGCGAAAAAAACAGTAACAAAATCACAATATCATCAATATTAGTAGCAGTAAACGCCGTTACCCCAGTACCAAATGCAGCAACTAACTCATTCATTCTTCTCTTACTCTTTCTTCGCGTTCTTCGCGTCTTTGCGGTTCGTTTAATTTACTATATAAATAATAATTTCCGACAATCCAGCATGAACAAGCTTGGGACGGCTTTCATAGAAGGAATAATCGCCTTCTTTGCCACTAATATCGATGACATCATAATCCTGCTGCTATTTTTTTCACAGATAAATGCTAACTTTCGTCGCCGACATATCTTTTTTGGTCAATATCTTGGTTTTGCCGCCATCATCATCGCTAGCTTACCAGGATTTTTCGGTGGCTTAGTAGTGCGGCGAGAATTAATTGGATTACTCGGAATACTACCAATAGTAATTGGTCTTAAGCAACTGCTAAGTCCGGAAGAAGAAACTACAGAAGTTCAGACAGTAACCAGTGATTTTAAGCAGTCCTCACACAGAAACCCCATAATATCTTTTGTGTTGAGTCTTTTGCATCCTAATACATATAAAGTAGCGGCAGTAACGATTGCCAATGGTGGTGATAATATCAGTATTTATATTCCCTTATTCGCTGGTCATAATTTTGCCAGTCTGGGAGTAATTTTGAGTGTCTTTTTTGTCATGGTAGGGGTTTGGTGCTTTATTGCTTATCTATTAACCCTTCAACCTACCATTGCTGATATTTTAACTCGCTACGGTAACATTCTTGTCCCCTATGTCTTAATTGCTTTGGGACTTTTCATCATGTATGAAAGAGGTACATTCAATTTATTACCGTGGGTAAAAGCTTAACCATTTTGGATTGTTGGTTGTTGGTTGTTGGTTGTTGGTTGTTGGTTGTTAGTTGTTAGTTGTTAGTTGTTGGTTGTTGGTTGTTGGTTGTAAAAAAGTACTCATAACCACTATCCACTATCCACCATCCACTATCCACTATCCACTATCCACTACCCACTACCCACTATCCACTATCCACCATCCACTATCCATTACGCTTGATAAACTAACTTCCAACTAACCATCATCAATATTGTGTAAATGATAAACCGCAGTGGGCGTTGAGGCGCGATTTTACAGATTTTAGCACCTAGTAATACCCCTGGAACTGAGCCTATCCAAATCGGTATTACCAGACTCCAATTAACTGTTCCCAAAGTGAGGTGTCCGAGGGAGGTAAAAAACAATAAAATTGCGGCTTGTGAAATGTCTGTACCCACCAATTTACGAGCATCAAGACGGAAAAAGCCAATCAATACCAGTGCAAACATTGAACCGGAAGAAACACTACTTAAACCGACCAAACAGCCTAAAACTGCTCCTATTGTCATCGTCATAAAACGACCTAAGTTAGTTTTTAAGTCAAACTTTGGCAGTTCGGGTAGCGTAAACTTGGGGAAAAAAGTCAAAAGTAGCAATTGTACGAGTGCTAAGACTGTAACTAACAAAATCATCACCCCAAGCAAGCGCAGCAGAATATAATCCAGGCTAGATCCACCATTACGCTTAATTAGATGCAAAATCCCCACCCCAAAGAGCGATCCTGGGACACTTCCGAATGCCAGCCATTTGACAACTTGCATGTCAAGGGTTTTCTGTTGATAGTGCTTGACACTGCCAACAATCTTCATTAGTGTGGCAGCCACGACATCAGAACTAACAGCCACCGAAGGCGGAACTTGGAATACAAAAATCAACATTGGGGTGATGAGAGATGCTCCGCCAATTCCTGTTAAACCAACGATGATGCCAACGCCGAAGCTTAACAGTGGTAGTAATAAATAGTCCATACTCCTATCCAAAATGGGGGGTTTTTAACTGTGGTAATGCAGACAGCACAAATTTTCGTGTTTCTAATTGGATGAGAAACACAAAGGTTATTTAGCGAAGGCTTTGAGGATTTAAGATCCTGACGAAAAAAGCCGTTAGAGTGAGTTTTTTCAGGGCGATCGCACTTTTCCCTTGTTGAGCAGGTCTTAACTGCCGATGGGACGCTTCTCCTGCGAAACTTAACTGCTTTCTTCTTTTTCTAGTATTTTACATGTTAAGCACTAAAAGCCGAGTGACTTACCGTATTTTAATTATAATCATAAGCAAACGTCTAGTCCACTGTGTTGTAGATTACCCAATTACATCGATGAAATATCGTGTGAAACTAAATATCCGTGGGTTTTTAGTAATAAAAATTACTAAGTTATTTGTTGAGAATAAAGTGTTACATTATGTATAAATTTAGAAGATAGTTTTAAAATTAATGTAATCAAATACCATGCAAAAAATCCAAGCGCAGCATGATGACTTGGATCGCATCTTACGAATTGTTACCTCAGTCCAAGGGAATATTTAATATGGAAAAATTAGAAAACGTCACAGGCGATCGCCAACAACAAAAATCGCCTTTGAGCTTTATCAAAAAACTGTTGATTGCTCGCTGGCGTGAACTGCTAATTTTATTTATCGGGGTTTATTTACCTTTGCAAATCTTTGGGTTACTTGCCTTAGAAGTATGGCAACATGAAGGTGGGTTTCCGTGGGATGTGCCGATATTGATAGCAATTCACAAAACAGCACAGCCACAGTTAGATATTTTTGCACTGTCACTAACTAAGTTTGGGTCGTTTTGGACTGCAATACCAATTTTTAGTACGATCGCACTGGTGTTATTGTTGTTGAAGCGTTGGCGATCGCTAGCTTATGTACTCATCACCGCATTGGGAAGCGCGTTCATCAACCGCACAGCTAAGGAATTCATGCATAGAGTGCGTCCTGACTTGTGGGAATCAAGCGCTCATGAACTCAGTTATGCCTTTCCTAGCGGTCATGCAATGACGAGTATGACACTAATAGCAGTTTTGGTAGTTTTGGCTTGGAATAGCTACTCGCGTTGGTTAGTTTTGCTTTTCGGTAGTTTATTCGTCGTTGCGATCGGCTGGACGCGACTTTACCTTGGCGTTCACTTTCCTAGTGATATTCTTGCAGGATGGATGGTTGCATTAGCCTGGGCAATTGGGGTAAATCTGATTATCAAACCGCATTTGACCAAAGCAAGCGATGTAAATGAACCACCAGTAGAGGAAACCTCATTACTTCCGGAAGAAACACAGTTATAGGGATAGTAGGGCATGGGGCATGGGGCATGGGGCATGGGGCATGGGGCATGGGGCAGGGGGACAAGGGGGACAAGGGAGACAAGGGAGACAATTACCAATGCCCATTGCCCATTGCCCAATGCCCATTGCCCATTGCCCATTGCCCATTGCCCATTGCCCAATGCCCCACTATCCCTTATCCCTCAACCCTTATTAGTAGGTGCATTGGTCACTCGTGCATTTACAATCGCTTGGGACACATTCGGGATAAACCAGTTTACTTCACCTGGTTTCAAGACTTGAATACCAGCTTGATTGAATTCAATTGCCCCAGTATCTGCATTTGTCTTCAATACTAAGTTAGTTCCATTGGGAACCTTGATGACAACACCACCAGTCAAGTCTTGATTTTGTCCACCAGGAGTGAGGGCAACAGCTTTGATATCGTTGGGGAGAAAAACTCCTTTGCAATCCCATTTATCTTTTGTTGTCTTACCATCAGCCAAAAAATACAGTGAAGCACCCAACGAGTATTCATCATCGTCATCGTCCAGATTTGGATCTGGTCCATAGACAGCTATAGTCTTACCTGTCTCATTACGACATTGCCCCCAGTTAATGCCTGACTCAAAAGCATATTTTTGAAACTCTAATTCATTGAGTTTCTTATCAATTTCCTCATTTGTGAAATTTTCTACACCCGCATGTGCTTCTTTAAGAGTCTGCAAGTTCTTAATCTCTTTAGTTAGTGCGATGTAGTCAGGATTTTTGGTAAAACTTGGCGCATCTGCGAATGAAGGTGGAGCAAATACTAGATTTACTAGCAATAGCGCCATCATCAAAATGTATTTGAAATTTTTCATGATTCTTTGCCCCTAATTCTATAAATTACAGCTTTTGATTCTACATAATTCTCGACATTATGGAGGCTATCAAAAGCTAATTTTTGTAAACAACGCTTGTTTGCTACTTAACAATTCATGTTTCACCTTACCATTTGAGCTTGATTTTCGCAAGTTTAGCAAAATAATTTACTTTTCTACTGCTCTCTTACAGTCATGCTTACTAGCTAAAATCGCTTCTCAACGTTGAATTAAGGCGCTTTTATGAGTTCAATTAATTTAAATTACCTAATTCATACTTATATAAAATTGTATTTTTTATGACTTTAGCCAATATTAAATAATTATTTCATGACTGACATTTGATAGGCAGTATTCCGATGAACTTAGGGGTAATTAACTTTTATCAGGAAAACTTAAAATATGTCTTTTACTAATACTTGATTATTTAAAAAACATCATGTATAATCAATGTGTGTTTATAAATACAAATAATTTTAATACAAATTAAATAGATTTATAAGAAATGGAATAGAAGGAAGATTATGCCTTGGTTCTATCTATGAATTGCATGTAAACCTATCAATACATGCGTCATTCATCACAATAAACTTTGGAAAATGAAAATAAAATTGCATCTACCAAGTGCTCACGGATTAAAGCTGAATTACCAATATTTACCAGAAGTCCTAGCTCAATCTTTCACTGTTATTGCACCCACGACAAACAAGAGCATCAAACATCGGCTTAATCGTTGCCTATATTTGTCAACGGCATCTGGCTAAGTTTTCTGGTTGGTTTAATTGGGCTATTTTTTGTCAGTATCAACATGACCCAGTTTGCCAGTCGCACTGCCTCTGAGCGAGCCTCATATCGAGAAGCAGAGAAAAATTAGGAAAAACAGCATTTAATCATTGTGAGTAACGATCATGAGTTGGCTAATTAGTACTTTATTTATTGGCATTTCTGCCGCTTTTGCAACCACCTTTGACGACAATTTATACTTGACTGCCTTTTTCGGAAAAGTCAATCGTACCTTTCGTCCCAAGCATATTGTTATCGGTGAATTTCTTGGATTCACTGCATTAGTTTTTGCTAGTCTCCCTGGTTTCTTCGGGGGTTTAATTGTTCCAGATGCTTGGATTGGATTGTTAGGTTTTCTTCCCATCGCGATTGGTATCAGTAATTTAATCAGTCGAGAAGAAGAGGGATCGGTGCAAACTGTGTCAGTTTTAAACTGTGATGATGAATCTCAGCGTCGCAATCAATCATTATGGGCAACTATACGCGATCGCCAAACTTACCGCGTTTCCGCTGTTACCATTGCAAATGGAGCAAACAACATAGGAATTTACGTACCGTTGTTTGCCAGTAGCAATCTTTCTAGTTTGGGTCTAATTCTGTGTGTTTGCTATTTAACTATTGGGCTGTGGTGCTTCCTGTCTTACCACATGACTCGTAATCGTCTGGCAGCTCCGGTTGTAGCGAGCTACGGTCGGAAAATCTTTCCGTTTGTATTAATCTACTTGGGACTCTCCATCCTAATTAAAAGTGGAACGTACCAACTTGTGCCTGGTTTGGGAATTTAAAATTTCCAGCTTTTGACTTTCCACAGAAAACGCATCCGTCTGGGAAAACCGGCGCTGACGATCCACAAAATTCACGTATCCAAAATTAATATGAGCGAGTTAGTTACTGCACTCTTTACAGGGGTAACAGCCTTTAGTGCCACCAACATCGATGATATGGTTCTCCTGACGCTGTTTTTTTCACAAGTGAATGCTACGTTTTGTCGTTGGCATATCGTTGCAGGTCAGTATATAGGCTTTACAACACTAATAATCCTGAGTATTCCCGGTTTCTTTGGCGGTTTAATTGTACCGCGTCCTTTGATTGGATTATTTGGCTTACTGCCAATACTAATCGGTATCAAATGCTTGCTCAATTTTGAAGATGCATCAGAAGAAAACGAGGGAGAAACAGCGCATAACAACTCGATTCTTGCCAAGTTAATCAATCTCCAAGTTTACAGTGTGGCAGCCGTCACGGTTGCTAATGGTACTGACAACATTAGCATCTATTTGCCTTTGTTTGCTAGCAGTACTTGGGAGAGTCTACTGGTAATTTTAGGGGTATTCTTTGTGTTGGTAGGAGTGTTGTGTTATGCAGCATATAAATTAACCCACAACAAAGCGATCGCTCTTGTTCTAACTGGCTACGGCAATAAGTTTATGCCTTTTGTGCTAATCGGGTTAGGTGCTTTTATAGTAATAGATAGTGGCACGTTGACTCTATTAAACTTATTTGATGGCGAAATCTCGCTTTCTTTGTGATTATTGCCCACAAAAATCATCGGCTGGCGCAGAAAGTGACAAAAAAATCATTTTTTGTGCCCAATAATACTTTGCCTTCACCCGCCTGCGATTTAAATTTAAAGAAAGCATAAAAAATTATCTCGGTCTTGTTATATACATTTCAAAACAGAGGAAAAGAAAAATTGAATATCCTAGAATTTTCTTTACTAGTTTGGATAGGGTCATTTAGCGCTGGTTTTCTCGGTGCGCTGACTGGGTTAGGGGGTGGAGTAGTAATTGTTCCTTTATTAACTTCAATGTTTGGCGTTGATATCCGCTACGCCGTTGGTGCTTCATTGGTGTCTGTAATTGCCACTTCTTCCGGTGCGGCATGTACTTATATAAAAAAAGGCTATACCAATTTACGCTTGGGAATGTTTCTGGAGGTGGCAACAACAATTGGCGCGATAGTTGGTGCTTTAATTGCTAGTTTTATTTCTATCAAAGCGCTGACGATTGTGTTAGCCATCGTTTTAATTTATTCAGCATACCTTTCACAACAACCTAGACCAGAAAATCTCGAAACTGAGTCAACTGACTTTCTGGCAAACTATCTAAAACTCAATGGTACTTACCCAACTCCTGATGGATTGATGTCTTATCAAGTTCAATCTGTGCCAGCTGGGTTTAGCGTCATGTTAGTAGCTGGAGTGCTTTCTGGTTTACTTGGCATTGGTTCAGGAGGATTCAAAGTATTAGCGATGGATCAAGCTATGCGTCTACCCTTCAAAGTTTCGACCACTACCAGCAATTTTATGATCGGTGTGACAGCAGCTGCATCAGCAGGGGTTTACCTAGCACGGGGTTACATCGATCCAGGATTGTCAATGCCGGTGATGTTGGGGGTACTTCCTGGTGCTTTTTTGGGTGCAAGAGTTCTAGTAGGTGCTAAAACGCAGATTTTGCGAATTATCTTCAGCCTTGTGCTGGTGGTAATGGCTTTGAAGATGGTCTACAACAGTCTATTAGGGGGGCTGTAAAATGTATAAATTTAATTCGTCGGCTTGGGAGTGGAAATCATCGGTACAGCCAAAAATTGAAGTAGTTGCACTACCTTTGCAGTCAGAACCAGATTCTGATATTCAAGAGTTAACACAACGCGCTAACAAAATAACTCGTGATATTGATAGTAATAGCATCACGAAAACATCAAGCGAGCAGCAATTAGAAAATCTACTTAGCAATCTTCTCAAATATGGCGTTCTTATTGCTAGTGCTGTAGTTTTGCTCGGCGGTATTTTGTATTTAATTCGCCACGGTGCTGAACCTGCTGAATATCACTTTTTTCGCGGAACCCCATCTAAATTTCGCTCTCCTACAAGTGTGGTAGAAGCTGTTTTTTCAGGTAGCAGCCGTGGGATTATTCAACTAGGATTGCTGCTATTAATTGCTACTCCCATAGTTCGGGTGATAGTTTCCCTTTTGGCTTTTGTTCGCCAGCGTGATTTGATTTACATTTTTGTGAATTTGTTCGTATTAGCGGCTCTGACTTACAGCCTCATAGGTGCTTATTACTAATACTAATTACATAGGTTTTCAGTTAAGGGGTGCGTTGTGTTTTGCTAACGCACCCCAATTAATATATTATTATTTCACATTCGCTCTTGTTATGACCGAATACGCTTGGTGTTAAGACTTGATCCTCCCTAACCCTCCTTAAAAAGGAGGGAACTAAGCCCCCCTTCATAAGGGGAGCCACTTGCACAGGAAGGGTTTCCCACGCCAGTCCGCACAACGGGGGGAACCCCCGCAAGCGGCTGGCTCGACTTGAGCAAAGTGGCGTGGGTTGGGGGGATCTTCGATAACTGAACACTACTAACTGAACTGTATTGTGTTATGACCCAAGTAAAAGTTGGTTAATCGAGCTTATATTTTGTTGAAGCTGCTGCGCTAAGTAATTTTTGACTAAATCAACACTTTCTAGGGGAAATACTCCTATGAAAACAGCACAGATTAAGCTGAATACACCAATAATTAAAGCTAAAAATCGACCAAAACAACCAGGATTAATTTCCGCAAAAAACAATTTTGATTGCCCAATAACAGAAATTGTCAGGAAAACTATTCCTAATATCAAAAAGAAAGTAGTTAAAGAAGAATTAGTCATATTATTAAGTTAATTCATCATTTTTATTATAGCTTTTACCAAAGGAGGGGAAAAGGGATTTTTCAAAAGGGGAAAGGTAAAAAAATGATTTGAAATGTTTCGATGTTGGAATATTTTGGGTAAGCAGACCGATGGCGATCGCACAACATATTATATTTCTTAATTAAGTAGATAGGCATAAATAAACGCTCCTTAAGTAGTAACGGCTGAAGCCGTTAAAATCCCGACTCGACGAGCGGTAAACCGCTCACTACGAAGCAAAAGAGTATTTTATGTTTAATTTCGTTTGCGGCTATATGTAATATATTATACTTAAAATTCAGTAATACCAAGGCAACTGGTAACAAGCGATCGCTATTTTTGCTTTTTCCAATACGATGAATTCCTTTGATAGTGGCGTTCGCAAAGCGTTGTCGTCCCGACATCGCCGTCAACTGCATAGATATCTTTCTATTGGTAGAGTAGACTTTTTCTGCGTTTTTATATAAACTACGGTAAGCCGATAGGAATTAAGTCATTATCATGTTAAATATCCAAAATGTCAGTCAGGATTTGAGCGTAGCCAGACAAACCACCTCTGACGAATCATTACAAACCGCGAATCACGTCGTCATCCAACCAGACATGTGGAAAAAACTCCGAGGTGGATTCTTTCTAGTGCTTGGATATTTACTATCGCCATTATGTTGGTGGAATGATTTATTATTCAATCTGCCAATAGCTTATGGTTTTGGGTATATGTGTAGTTTATTTTACCCAAAGTTACTTATACCTTGTTCAATTATCGGCTACTGGCTATCTAACATTGTCGGAATTATTTTAATGCAATTAGGGTCTGTAGATGTTTTTCAAAACGAACCCAAAGAACGTAACCTGAAAAAAGAGTTATTCACGGGTTTAGTTTCCTCAACAGTCTTTACTCTAGTGATTATCCTATTAATTCAGTTTAAGATTCTTGATACTCCCGTTTTATTCTCTAATAGTTAAGAGTTAGTTGTTAGGGGAATGGGGAATGGCTAATAGGTAATGGGTAATAGGTAATGGGGAATGGGGAATGGGCTAATGAAAAAAACGCACATCACTATTACCAATTACCAATTACCAATTCCCAATTACCAATTCCCAATTACCAATTCCCAATTACCAATTCCCA
The DNA here is from genome assembly GCF_050875635.1 of Tolypothrix sp. VBCCA 56010. Lineage (NCBI taxonomy): Bacteria > Bacillati > Cyanobacteriota > Cyanophyceae > Nostocales > Tolypothrichaceae > Tolypothrix > Tolypothrix sp. VBCCA 56010. The sequence continues at coordinate 3,809 of NZ_JBPAOH010000033.1, read as the reverse complement.
ATGCCCCATGCCCATCATTTTTGATTAGCTTCTACCAAATCTCTCAAATTCAACAATTTGGGAACGTCCTTACCAACAATTAATGGCAACTTGCCATCCCATTTTTCGATTGTTTGTCTTTGCAGTACTTCTGGAGTCAAAGTTTCACGCAGCAAACTGTTCGCTTCAGCCTCTCCTTTGGAAAGATTCACATTTGCCTGAGCTTGTTTTGATGCTTTCAGCGCTATAAATTCTGCCTGTTTTGCTTCTTGTTCGGCAATTTGTTTTGCTTCCACTGCTTGGCTAAATTGTGCTGAAAAGTGGATATGCACTAGAGAAATATCATCAACTGCAATATGATAATTAATTAAGCGTGTGGTTAGTGCATTGTCAACTCCTGCTTTCACTTCCCCCCTTTTTGTGATAACTTCTTCAGCAGTATACTTTGCTATCACGGCTTTGAGTACTTCTTCAACCGCTGGATTTATAATGCGGTCTATAACACTTTTTTCATCTCCAATTTGTTGAAAAATGGCATTTACTTCTTCTGGGATAATGTGCCAGTTGAGCGCTACATCGGTGAAGACATCTTGTAAATCTCTTGAGGATGCTTCTGCGGAAATTTCCTGGCTTTGGACTCGAACACTCAATTTTTGGACAGTATTAACTATAGGAATGATTGTGTGAATTCCTTCTCCTAGTATTGTGTCTTGCACTTGACCAAATTGCATTAATACGCCGCGTTGTCCAGCGTTGATTATTACAAAAGGGGTGAGGAATATAGTTATTAAGAATAAAAGTGCTGTGAGTTTCCCAGCACTGTTAAAAGCTTTGATTTTTTTCATAGTTATCTGGAAAATAGGCAATAGGGAATTGAGTGTTTAGATGAGCGGATCAAGCCGCTCACTACGAACGTATTAAAATCCTATAATGCCTGATAGCGCCCTAAAGCTATTAAAGGAAAGTATTGTTGATAAAGGTGATATTTCAGGTAAAAATGACCGGGAAAGCCAGTACCTGTAAATTCTGATTCGTCCCAAGTACCATCTGATTGTTGAGTCGCTAAAAGGTAGTTAATTCCTTTTTCAATTGCGGGCAGCGCTATTTTCCCTGTTGCCTCACCTGCTGCTATCAACCCTATTATTGCCCAAGCGGTTTGGGATGCTGTACTCTTTCCTTTTCCTTTAAGACTGGGGTCGTTGTAACTGCGGCAAGTTTCACCCCAACCACCATCGGGGTTTTGACATTTGAGTAACCAAGTTGCACCGCGTGAGATACTGTTTTGGTGAGTCTGCGGTGCAACTAAAGCAAAAGCGGAAAGTACGCCACTAGTTCCATAAATGTAGTTTACTCCCCAACGACCAAACCAAGAACCATCAATTTCTTGTTCGTTGATGAGATACGCGATCGCTTTCTCAAAGCTTTGAGTATCAATTGACTGTTTGCATTCGCCCAGCATTTCTAATACTCTGGCGGTAACATCAGCGGTGTTTGGATCGATCATCGCTTTTAAGTCACCATAGGGCACTAAATTAAGCCAATCTTGATTGTTGTTGAGATCGAATGCAGCCCAACCACCGGCTTGACATTGCATCGAAGCAATCCAATTAATAGCGCGGGCGATCGCTTGCTGCTTTAATTTTTCATTCGGTAGTTTCGCTATCTGCAACGCCATGACAACTACCGCAGAGTCGTCTACATCTGGATAAAAGCGATTGTCAAACTCAAATGCCCAAGCACCCGGTTTACCTTGATGATTTTTAACTGCCCAATCACCATAATCCAAAATCTGCTTGTCTAACAGAAATTCTCCAGCTTTAACTATCGCCGGATGATCTGCTGCAAAACCAGATTCTATTAAAGCACGAATTGCCCAAGCTGTATCCCAAATTGGAGAAACACAAGGTTGTATTCGGTAACAATCTTCAGTTTCAATCGCAAAATTATCAAGTGCTTGCAAACCTCTAACGACAATCGGATCGTTAACATCGTAATTGAGCGACTTCAAAGCTAACATTGAGTTTAGCATCGCCGGAATAATTCCGCCCCAATCACCGGTTGCTTCTTGTCTTTCTAAAATCCATTTTTCTGCGGCTTTGATACCTTCTGACCGCAAAGGCATTAAATTCAAGTTTTCTGCTAACTTGAAAGCATTATCCAGGGTGATGAATAAATCTGTCCAATCGTTATTACGAGGTAATTCAAATTGGATATCTGCACCTTCAACATACAACTCATTTAAAGCGATCGCTTCATCAACTTGATAAATCGGCTTATCGTCAAAGACAATTAATAAAGGGACAGTGCTTGACCTTGCCCAACTCGACATTTCATAGATATTAAATGGGAAAGCATCTGGCAGAAGCATAATTGCTGGTGGAATCGAGGGAAGACCCCGCCAGTTGTAGCAGCCAATCAGTGCTAAATGAAACTTCGTAAAGATGCGAGTTTTACTGATGCCGCCTCGCTGTAAAATAAAATCTCGCGCTTTTGTCATTGCCGGATCGCTTGCTGGTACACCTAGCAGCTTCAGCGCCATGTAAGCCTCTACCGAAGTGCTGAGTTCTCCGCCATCACCATAAAAAAGTTCCCAACCACCATGCTGTCGTTGTTGAGAACGCAGGTAGGTTTCGACCTTGTGTAAAGGTCTTTGCGAATCTGTCCCCCAAATTTTATGTAGAAGGACAACTTCAGCGGTGATCGTGACATTAGATTCTAACTCTGCCCACCAATAACCTGCGGGATTTTGAATCGAGAGAAGATGATTTTGGCTTTTGGCGATCGCTTCTGCTACTTGATTGACTGTTATTCTATCTTGAGTTTGCATGTAATATTACTCAATCTCAACAATATTACCGACACAGCATTGGAAAAAAAAGTTCTTTGCACACAATCAGCAAACATAGTATTTTGCTCACAGAGGCAGTGAATTGGCAAGAGGTTATGGAAGGAATTATATTCGGGGTAATGCTCTTATCTTTGGTAATTTGGATTGGATTATTAACTTTGCGGGGTCAGTTTTGGCGAACAGACCAGCGACTAGAGATAGGAGAAACAATGCTAGAATCATTACCGACGGTGTGTGCGGTAATTCCGGCACGTAACGAAGCTGATTTGCTACCAGTTAGTTTGCGATCGCTTCTACGCCAAGATTATCACGGCTCGTTCACCATATTTCTCGTAGACGACCACAGCACAGACGGCACTCCAGATATAGCTGAAGGTGTGGCATACGCTTTAAACAAATCGCAGCAATTACAAATTATTTCCGCCCAAGCCCTACCTCCCGGTTGGACTGGTAAACTATGGGCAATTGAACAAGGCATTTACAAAGCTTCAAAATTTACACCCGACTATTATTTACTAACCGATGCAGACATTGAGCATGATATAGCAAACCTGCGCCGACTCGTTGCCAAAGCCGAAAAAGATAATTTAGATTTGGTTTCGGTAATGGTGCGACTTCGCTGTAAAAGCCTTTGGGAACAACTTTTAATTCCGGCTTTTGTCTTTTTCTTTCAAAAAATCTATCCCTTTCGCTGGGTTAACGATCCAAATAATACAACAGCCGCAGCCGCCGGAGGCTGTATTCTAATTCGTAGAGAAGCCTTAAATCGCATCGGTGGAATTAAAGCTGTACGACACGCTTTAATTGATGATTGTGCCCTTGCTTCTGCGGTGAAGAGGAGGAGGGGGGGAGGGGGAGAGGGGGGGATGGGGAGACAAGGAGGACAAGAAGGACTTGGGGGACAAGGAAGACTTGGGGGACAAGGAGACTTGGAGACAAGGAGACTTGGAGACAAGGAGACTTGGAGACAAGGAGACTTGGA
>NZ_JBPAOH010000032.1:0-63945 GCF_050875635.1 Tolypothrix sp. VBCCA 56010 | reverse complement strand
AGTTTCATTTAACATAAACCCCTCCGATTTTGACTCTGGAGGGGATTTTATTGCTTTAATGTTATGCCTGCGAACCCTCTAAAGCATAACTAGCAACTTGGGTTATTACAGCAAAACCAACAGTTGCAGCTTCAAATTGACAATCTCAAACAGCAACTGAAACCACCCCAAGAGATTTCCTTAGAAGATGTGGCATATCAACTGGGATTAGAACCCGATAACAATATAGGGAATCGCTGGGTAGCTCCAGGGGTTGCAATTACCTTCAACGGTACAAAGTTTAAGACGAATTCCGACGGTGGAACGAATGCAAGTGGTGATGGTGCTATCGATTTAGTCGAACATGTGCTTGGGTGCAGCCAGCCATATAGCATCAAATGGTTGGCAAATAAATTCGGTAATGAATTGGCGATCGCTTCTCTCAATACCAAGATACACAATAATATTGTCACCTACCCCATGCCCGATTTTAAACCACCCGCACTCGTTGAAGATAGGTGGTTGGATGCCAAGCGCTATCTCACCCAAACTTATGGTATCAGCGAAGACTTGCTCTCTAAGGAACATTCCCAAAATCATATCTATGCTGACAATCAAGGAAATGCTGTGCTGTTACACCACTTAATGTTGTGCCATCGGGAACAACTTAAGCGAGGGACGGTAGTAACAGGAGCTACCATCATTGGCAAGAACTGCAACGGGTTAGCAGTTGGTTCCAGCCGTATCGAAGGTTGGTTCGGGGTGGGAGTAGAGCAAACGAAGCTAAATCGCATTGCGCTAGTCGATTCACCGCTTGAAGTTTTATCGCTGGCTTCATTAAACTCTAATCCCAAAGCACCTACGATTTACTTAAGTGCAAATAGCATGGATTCTAGGAATATAAATTTGATGAGGCAGTTTCAATCTCGCGGTGGAGAGATATTTGTCTGTTGCAGCAATACCCCATCCGGTGAAAAACTGGTGGCTCTCGTATTAGAAGAATTGAAACAAGCAAAACGTATTACACCGCAGTTGGGCGAAACTTGGAACGAGCAGTTGCAACTTGTCAAGCAGCAACAACTCGAGAAAAGGCAGCAACATCAACAAGTGCAACCACAAGCAAGATATGCTTTTAGGAGTCAAAATGTAGAACTCGAATAAATAATAAATTGTAGTCTGATGCGAGCAATCAAATTAGTGCGACTGCACAGTAGCAACACAAATACCAGCAGCTTTTATTCCTGTCACTACTACTTAAGATTTACGATCTTCGTTATTAAAAGAAGAAAGTATTTCATCGCCTGCAAGTTAATCAGGAAATTGCTGACAACACTAATAAATTCAATCAACAGCAGCAGTACGCCAATCATATTGCGTCTGTTATCCGCAAATACTGGAAACTACAAGGTAATAAACGCAAGCATTTAAAGAGCGATCTAACGAACTACTGCTCTCTAACGAAACCTATATTCAAAGAGCGGATCGGTGGCGAAACAATTGCCATTATACCGCTAGACCCAAATAAGCTACCTCAAGGTAAAGGGTTGACACCAGACGAGGTGACGGAATTTTTGGATTTTGAGTCAGAAAAATTGAAAAAATTGGAAATGCAACAGAAGACGGAGAAAAACCAACCGCCACAGCAGCTTCGGCAGCAGCAGACTTTTCAGCGTAAGCACTTCCCAAATCGTTCTGACTCTGGGATTGATTTGTGATAACCCCGACCATAAACCCCAACATGGCAGCGGCAGACTGCGATGCCACGGGAGCCGATTATATTCCTTATCAATTAGGGTAACTGAAACGATCGCGCGTTTGTCAGGCAGTAAATGCAACCGCTGCCATTAGCTAAACTTTGGATTGGCAAGATTGGTTGGATTTAACGGAGTATTGCATGAGGCGCAAAAGCGCTGGTTGCATTTACTGTGTAGCCTTCGCTACTTTACCAGTAGATGCCAGCATTTCTGATGCTTTGACTGCTTATTGGTAAACAAGAAAGAACACGTTTCTAGAGCGATCGCTAAAACCTCGGACAGAGGCAAACACTTCTCCAAAGTCCGCCTGACTTTTCCCAGTAGCTTGGGTTTGGGGAAACTAAGGTACGTACCTCTAACCGCAAAGGGGACAACTGTCTACCGTAGAAGCCATTCGCCTGTTGTCAGAACATGGCATCCACACTCCGGAAGATTTTCGAGACATAAATGTTTTAGTTATTTATTGAAATTTAGTTAGATGTTCTATGGTGCAGGTGCTTGAGTAAGCGCAGCATGGTACGCAGGGACTCTAACTAGACTTTGTTAATAATATATTTGAAAAGTTGTCATATTTTGGGGACAAAAAACCTTTAGTTATGACCTAATCAAAAGTTTCAAAAAATGGAAGAATAACTTTCCTATTGCCTAGAATGTTGACAGCAGATTAAGCAATTACACTGCTTAGTTTTCAAGCATAACCCCTGTCACAAATTAAGAGGAAATTCCAAATGGACGGAAACCAAAGAAAGTACAAAGGTCAAGTTGAAATTAATGATTTGATTGGTGATGCCGTAAAAAATGCGGTCTTCAGACGGAACGAGGTTATAGATTCAGAAGATGCTTTATCAGCTTTGTCTAATGAAGAAGCGGGAAGCATTGCGGGTGGTATAACTAAATCTACTGAGCCTATAGAATTAGGTATTAAGTGTATTGAGCCGATTATATGTGGGGGATTCCCCCTACCACAAAACCCAATAGCAAGTATTTGAGTCTTAAAGATACTATTTCCTTAAGGTTCGATTTATGCAAGACATATTTGTCAACAAAACTACTCTTTGTCCCAGTGCTAGACCAGAACCAGCAGATAGTGTTATCTTCGGCGTAATCGGTGGAACTGGGGCAGAACCTCGTGTAGCTTATCTCAAGCAGCCGCAGCCTGTCACAGAGGAACTGATAGCAAAAGCTAACCCAGTTACACCCGCCGAAATTTTTCGTACAGCAGCATCCTGCGCTGAATCGGGTTGTCAGCATTTTGATGGCAAAGATTGTCGTCTGGCAATGCGAATTGTCGAGAAATTGCCTGCGGTAGTAGAGGAACTGCCACCCTGTTCTATACGGCGAGATTGTCGTTGGTGGAAGCAGGAAGGTAAGGCAGCTTGTATGCGTTGTCCGCAAGTTATTACTGATAACTACAATCCGTCTGAAATCATGCGTAACGTGGCGACACCTACTACTGGTTTCTAATGCTTAAAACCTTGAAATACTAAATTGAATAACAGGGTAATGGTAAAAGGCAATTTAAAGTCTAATCCCAACCAACACAACTTTACTTAGGAGTACATTTCAAAATGGCGAAAATTACAATCTCTGATTTGCGTCCTGCTGGCGCTGAACTATCCTGTGACTCTAAAAGCTTTATAAATGAGCTAACGGACGAGGATATGAATGGGACTCACGGTGGTTTCGGACTTATCTGGGTAATCATATACCTGACCGCGACCCCTGCCTATTAAAGATTTGTAGCACATTAACTGATGCTACCAATCTCGCTGGCGGGATTTAACATAGTACGTAGGTTGGGTGTTCGCTCTTAGCGTTCCCGTAGGGTAGCGACAGCGTAACCCAACAAAAAGCTTTTAAACGTTGGGTTGCACTCCGTTCCACCTAACCTACAAAGTTTTTTTATGTCACCAGAGTAATAAAATAGAGTTAATAAAAACTCATAACTATTGACAGCGGATTTACTTAAAGAAGCCGTGCAAGCCGTTGTCGTTTTTAAAGCGAAGAAGGCTTTAGACAGAATAGAGAAAGAAGCTGGTGTATTATGACATTTCTATTGAACAATCATAATGTTTTCGACTATTTAGTTGAGCATTGCAAGTTAGAGCAACCTCTCAGTAAGGTAGAGCCAGTTGCGGCAAAGAACTTTAACTTATTAGTGACTTTTGCAGACGGTTCTAAACTTCTGGTTAAGCAGGAACGGCATAATCAGGAGGGGAAAGCGGCTGGTGAGTTTTTAAGTGAGTGGCGAATTCAAGAATTCTTACAGCAATTTTCAGAACTGAATCACCTGCGTCCATTTTTGCCAGAGGTGCTGCATTTTGATAGGGATAATTCCATTATTGTCAAGAGCTACCTCGATGACTATCGGGATTTAATGGATTTCTACACTAAGGAAAATAGTTTCAACAGTGAAATCGCTGCGGCAATTGGCACAATGCTTGCAACTATCCATAGTGAGACTTTCAACCGCCAAGAGTATCAGGATTTTTTCTCTAAAAATCGCGAAAATTCAGCAAACGACCAAGTGACGAGTTTGATACGGGGGTTGGAAAGGATTTCGCCAGAAATTTTTGGTTTGGTACCTGCTGATGGGTTGAAATTTTTTGCCCTCTATCAGCGGTATGATAGTTTGGGGCAGGCGATCGCGCAATTGGGTAGTGCTTTTACTCCCTCAAGTCTCACCCACAATGAGCTGAAACTGAATAATATCCTTTTGCACAGCAATTGTGAGCAAGCAAGTAACCCTATTGTGCGGCTAATTGATTGGGAACGTTCTGCTTGGGGAGATCCAGCTTTTGATTTAGGAACAGTTATTGGTAGCTACGTGCAAATCTGGCTGGGTAGCTTGGTTATTAGTAATTCTTTGAGTATTGACGAATCACTGCGTTTGGCGATAACTCCCTTAGACAAAGTTCAACCTTCGATTTTTAGATTAATCCAAGCATATTTTCACAAATTCCCAGAAATTTTAGAACACCGTCCTGATTTCTTACAGCGGGTGGTGCAATTTGCGGGTTTTGCTTTGATTCAACAGATTCAGGCGATGATTCAATATCAAAAATCCTTTGGCAATACGGGGATTGCCATGCTTCAGGTTGCTAAGACGTTGTTGTGTCGTCCGGAACAATCAATGCCAACGATTTTTGGTGCTGCTGCTGAATTAAGACCGCCAAGGATTGAAATCCCTGGCTAATAACTTAAGTCCTTTAAAACGGACTAAAAACTTATAAGTACTAGTGCAAAATAAAATATACATTTGTCATTGCGAATGGAGCGAAGCGGAATGAAGCAATCGCAAACCCCTGCGATTGCTTGTCTGCGACACGCTGCGCGAACGCTGCATTTCATTTCGCTCGCAATGACATAAACATTTTTGCATACCCACTTATTTGTAGCAATTAGCCTTGAAATTAATTTTGGGGCGAACAAAGAAAGCTTGAACATAGAGTAAATCCAAAATCCTTGCATCAAATGACACAATTACTCAATTCTCCACCAATTCAACAGTCAACTGGCGTAACTGGGCAATTACTAGATGTTCTAGAAGATATTGTTCACAAAGTTGAAATTCATTCTGATTTCTCTATTCGCCATCCAGATTATAAACCCTTGGAACTGCCAGTTGAGGTGATTGCCCGTTTTCAGCAACTCCCTGAACAGATGCAGCAAAAATATCTGAGTTTGCAACTGCGGAGTTTTCTTTACGGTATATATTACAACGGTTCGATGCAAAGTAACCTGGCACTAGATGGGGAGGAAAATGGTCTAAACCTGGATTTGGAGAATAATACTTTATTAGGGGTAGATATCGCGTTTTATCAGCAATTACATGAAAGTAATTGTGGAGAGGGCTATTTTGACCCTGGTTGGTCTGTTATAAAAGAAGAAACTGACGGTAGTTTAGCGGTGACTAAGGGCAGTTTGAGGCTGCATATTAAACGGGATAAGCATCTTCAACCAAGTGAAGAATCCGTCGCTGTTGGTAAATTAGTGGCTATCCGGATGCCAAAGAATCTAGTGCAAAATGGCTTTTACATGGCAGTGGGGAATGCAGGAGTACAAAGTCAGCAGCATTTAGAACAACCGCAACAAATAGTACGTATCTACTTTAACTTAACCCCCTCTGGTACAGTAGAAGTCATGGGGAATTTAACCCAGCAATTAAATGCTTTTTCTATTGGGTTTAGTTTTAAAGTTCTCTACAACCCAGACGACTACAAGCGTTACGATTCAGGCGTTTTATATTTTGATAAGAGGGATTATCAGGCAGTTAGGGAAGTTTTACAAGCTCTTTATCAGCACAAAGAATCGCATTTTAAATCAGAGGTTCCCCTATTCACCAAGCAGTTAGCACCTGGGTTGGGATTGGCAGAAGAACCAGACCAAAAGTTTGGTGAGCAGGAAAGCTTTGGGATGAACCGCTGTCAGATTGTAGCAAATGGGTTACTGGAAGCTTGGCAGCAAGGGGATGACTCGCCACAAGGGAGGATGCAGGCTATCCTTGGGCAATTTTCTCCTTTGGGGATTGACTTGCAGCGCCCTTATCTCAATGCCAATTCGGAGGATATTTATTAGTAGTTCCATTGATTGAGGGGAATAAACTGATTGGCTAGGCTATAGTCCGATGCTTCGATGTTGGCGATGGACTTAACGATACTCAGGTAGCTCATGCTTTTTGATGGGTCAGAGTGCTGGTAGACTGCTAAAATGCCGGGATGATTTGGGTTTGCTTTGTGGAGAGTCTGGAAGTCATCGCAGTTGCGAGTCAGTAATACACGCTCTTCAAGTCTTGCATACTCAAGTACAACTGAGTCAGGCTTGCTCATTAGATCTGCTTCGTTGACTGTTATAACATCGTGACCTGCACTCCGTAACAAATTAACTAAACGTTTTGCCTGGGAGTCTTCATCAATGAGTAGTTTTAGGCTCAAGGGAGACTCCTTGTTGTTCGAGGCGGTAACGCTCCTCTTCTGCTTCCAGCTTCAAGAGTTCTTGGTGACTTTCGCAATAGCGAATAGCTTCCTCAATGGCAGCAAGGGGGAGGTTCCAATTGTCTGCTGCCTCTTCGATTGACATCTGGTTAACAATCATATCCTGCCACACAGTCGAGGCAAGTAGTTTTCGCCCTTTGATGTAAAGTTGCCGTCGCCAAGGGTGAGGACGTTCTACCAGATATTGCCAGTCGCCTGTTGGGGGAGATTCAAGTTCTGGGATAAGTAGGCGGACTTGCCCTTCTCTTGTGTGGAGAAATAGTTGAGTACCTGGACGCATGTGACGCTTGAGAGTGACCATTAGGTCGATGGAACGCAGGATTGTTTCTTTGGTATTAGGAGCTGCGATCGCATCACGTAGCCAGTTAAGCTTTGCTTCTTGTTCTGGAGTAATGTTGAAGTTCTGCCGCTTGGTTTCTACCGTTTCTGGATTAGATGATATCGGCGTGGTCATGTTACCTGATAACTAGGAATAAGCTTGGTAAGTACAATATGAGTATATCAGACTCATAAAATTGACACAATTGATGCGATGTCTACGACGGGCTTCTCTACGAGACGCTACGCGAATGCCTACGCATTTTCGGCAATGGAACTATTTAATATCTGTTGATCAGCCTAAAGTTTGGATACCGACCTTGGAGTTGGGTTTAGGACTATGGCTTGGAGAGTATCGTGGCAAAAATCGACAATGGCTGTGTTGGTATGATACGGCTTTGTAACTGGATTTGCACCGCAAAAGAATTGGAGCGACAGGAGAAAGAATTGGCTCAAGCTATAGCAGAACGGTTAGCAGAGCGTCTGCGACTCTCAGGGATTGACCCTGAGCAGATTTAAACACTTTGTAGCGGCTATGGAAAGCGATCGCACAGTTGGCAGCACGCTCTTTGATCTGAGTGAAATATAACTATGTCATGTTTATGTGATTGTCAAGAATAGCATGGGGTCTGCTCCTACCGCCAGAATGAAATAACCCTAAATTTTGATCGTTCAGTCTAAGAGGATTCTTGGGCTGATTTTTTATTGGTTCTTCTAATTTGTATTAATAAAGTAAGCAATGAAGAATAAAAAAGGTCATAAATATTTTATATATGCCATCAAAGATAAGGTTATTTATCCAAATAAATATAAAATTTTTATTTTCCGAAAAATCGCCCAGTTAATTTCATAATTAACCAACATATAACTGCATTATTTTTGTCCTATTTTTACTGAAAAAAACCTTGAAATAATAGATTGAATAACAGATTATGGTAATGGGAGGAGGCAATTCAAAGTCTAATCCCAACTCAAACAACTTTACTTAGGAGTACATTTCAAAATGGCTAACATTGCAATCTCTGACCTACGTCCCACCGGTGCTAACCTGTTCCAAGATTCTGAAAGCTTTATGCATGAACTGACAGAGCAGGATATTGCAGATGTTTTGGGTGGTCGTTTCTCGATTTATATTGGTGCTAGCTACGTCCTTTGCATCACATTCTAATTGATGAAAATCTGAGAATATTCGAGTTTTATTACTATTAAATTTTTGGTAATAGACTGGTTAAAACACCCAAAAATATTGAATAAATTTGGGTGTTTTATTTGAAAATAATTGCAAGGTTTTGGAAGTTTTAATTTGATGTTCAATTTAAAAATTAATAATTACATCCCAATTATCAATTTTTTGCTTAATCCAGTCAAAAAATAAATCTGAATTAATTTTTTTGCGTAGATCGTGATTCAACTGTGGTTGAATTATCTCCTCAACCAAAATCAGGTTTACTCCCGAAGATGTCACAATTGGCTTGAGAAGCTGTGGCGGTTTAGCAGCAAAAACAGCAGCAGAAATTTCCGGCTTTAAATCCTTGCGGTGTACTATTCCCCGATATCCCCCTTGTCGGCGTAATTCCGTATCTTGGATGTATTTGTGAGCAACATCATAAAAACTCATCTCACCTTCCTTGATGGCATAAAACATTTCCACTGCCAAGTCTTCATCGTTAAATACAACCTCATACATCACTACACCACTATAGTACAGTTGGTTTTCAAAAAAGTATGGTTCAACCTTATCTGCAAATAGATGAGTAGCCAACTTTATAGATATGAAGCTGGTATAAGCGATTTCTTCAAAATCATCTAGAGAAAGACAATATTTTTTCAGCCATGCCCAGGTATCATCTACAGTCAGGAGATTGTTTGTTAATCGAAGGTTATCCGCCATTTTCTGGAGTGCTTTATCGTCTACTTTGATGCCAGCTTCTTCAGCAGCTACTGAAATAATCTTACGGGTAATAATCTTTTCGATTATCTCAGGAATTTTGCAAGATATCTTGAGTTGAGCAACAATATCTTCGCTGGTAATCGTGATAATTGGTGACATGATGTTTCTCCTAAGTTAGATAAACGAGATTAAACGTGAAATGTTGACCTCTGCTTAACCCTCTCGTAAAAGGAGAGAAAAGAGGAAGAATGTTTTTCGTTGGGAGGGGGGCTTTTCTCCCTCTTCCCTAGTTGGGAACTCTGTTAAAGGGTTAGGTTTAGAAATGTATAAATGCCCTGAAATCCCTACAATTTGAACCCTCCCTGCTGCAACTGCTTAAATGGGTCAAGCAGAAAATCAATAATCCGACGCTGGCGCACAATTACCTCAGCCGTCGCCGTATCCCCAGGACGCAACCCAATACACTTATTACGAGTGGGAATACAATGCTGATTCATGGCAATTTCCAAGTTATAAGCTGCCACCTTCCCATTAGGTGTATCCACTTCTGTTGTAGTAGGAGAAATATCCACTAACTTACCTTCCACTATTCCATAATCCTGAAAAGGATAAGCATCAAACTTTAACTTCACTGGCAATCCTTTCCGCAAAGAACCACTCTCAGTCGTCGCCATTAGCGCCCGAATAATTAGCGGCGAACCAGAGGGTGCAATCTCCGCCACCAGAGTTCCCGGTTGCACCACAGACCCAGCCCTTTGAATCGGTAACTGAAACAATGTACCGTTCACGGTGGCTCTTAAAACTCGTTGTCCTAACTGAATCTTTAACGATAAAATCTGACTTTTACTTTGAGCAATTTCTGCCTTCAGCGTAGTAATTTCCGTCTCCATATTCTTCTGTTGTTCCTCGCTTTTTAAGATAGCCAGCTTACCGGAACGAGTCAAAGTCTGATAACTCCGTTCCTGTTCCTTTAGTCGCAACAGAGCCTGTTCAATATCTGCTTTCGCTTTACGAATAGTCCGCTCATAACTACTTTTTTGTTCTGCTAAACGTAGTTTAGATTGCTCAATATCTGACTTACTTTGTTCATATAATTTTTGCTTTTCTTTAGCTATATCTTGCTTTTCTACTAAATTAATCTCTGGAATAACCCCCTCCTGCTTTAGCTTGCTATAGCGTTCAACTTCTCGTTGGGAACTCGCTAAACTACTCGACACTAACTTATTAGCAGTTTGACTATGCTCAACAGTTTGCCGTGCTTGATTCACTTGAGCTAGTTTTTCTGACTTTTGTAAGTCATAGGAATTACTAAGAGCATTAAGATTCTGCCTAGCCTGGTCGATTTGAGCCTGCTTTTCTAACTCTTGAGCTTGATTTTGTTGCTGTTGAGTCGTCAAAGCCACAACTAACTGATTCTGAGATGAATTTAACTGCGAAAGCCGATTTAATTGACCTTCTAACTTATCTTGCACCTGCCGCAAATCGGCATTAACTAATTCCGATTCTAATACCAACAAAGTCTGCCCAGCCTTAACCGCATCACCCTCCTTTACCGAGATTTGGGCAACAGTTCCTGCTACAGCAGCATCTAGCCTAACTGTCTTGCCCTTAGGCTCAAGTCGCCCTCTAGCAGTACCCGTTTCATCCACCTTAGATAGCATTGCCCAAGGTAAAACTATAGACACAAACACCACTAAAAAATACAGCAATCCCCTTGTCCAAACCTGGGGCAAGCTATCAAGTGATTCTTGAGTCACGTCAGACCAATCATCTGAAGTTATAGCTGGTGTTTGGGAGGTTAAAACTAGCTGTAGTGCATCCGAATGCACTTGGTTTGTAACCCTTCCATTCAATGTATTTGTCATGATTTTTTCTCACACAATTTGGGATTTTAACCGCAGATGGACGCAGATAAACGCAGATAATTTGCCTCGCACTTGGAGTGTGGGACTGGAGGCTGGAGCCTCTTTTCTTAGCATTCCCAAGTTCTACCTGGGAACGAGAGAGAAATTCCCCGTGTCCCCTTGTCTTCTTCTTTCACGCAACTGCATCCAACTGCTGTTGATTGAGATAAAAATAATGCCCTCGCTTCGCCATCAACTCTGAGTGATTTCCACTCTCAATCAACACACCCCGATCCAGCACCAAAATCAAATCTGCATTCCGCACAGTCGAAAGACGATGGGCAATTACCAATGTGGTTCGCCCCTTCAGAATTGTGTTCAAATTCCTCTGAATAATCCTTTCCGACTCTGTATCTAAATGGCTTGTCGCCTCATCCAAAATCAACAACTTAGGATTTCCTAATAAAGCGCGGGCGATCGCAATCCGCTGTCTCTGTCCACCAGACAACAACCCCCCACCTTCTCCAATCTGCGTTTCATACCCCATCGGCAACTTTTTAATAAACTCATCAGCACCCGCTAGTTTTGCCGCCTCGATAACCTCTGCTAAAGTTGCTCCAGGATGGGCTAAACTAATATTCTCCCGAATTGTACTGCCAAACAAAAAGGTATCTTGGTCAACTACCCCAACCTGTTGACGTAAGGAACGCAAGGAAATACTGGTAATATCCTGTCCATCAACCAACACTTTGCCATCTGTAGGGGGATACAACCCTAAAACCAACTTAGAAATCGTGGTTTTCCCAGACCCCGATCGTCCCACCAGCGCCACCATTTGCCCGTTATGTACTTCAAAACTGAGATTTTCCAGGACATTGGTATCGCTTTCTGGGTGATACCGAAATGTCACGTTTTCAAAGCGAATGTGTCCCCTAACTTCTGGTAAATTTTGCCGTGCTTGATACTGCAAATCCTCCTCAGGTTCCGCATCCAGCACATCATTAATCCGTTCCACGGCAATTACCACTTCCTGCAATTGATTCCACAACACCGTTAAGCGTTGGAAGGGCGTAATAATCTGACCCAGCAGCATATTAAATGCCACCAATTGCCCAATGGTTAACTGGTTTTGAATCACCTGGTGCGCCCCAAACCACAGCAAGGCAGTTGTCACCACAGCTTGAATTGTGTTGCTGAAAATTTGCAGGCGATTGCTGATAACTTGCCCGGAAAAGTTCGTTTTTATCTCTTTATTTAATAAATCTTCCCAATGCCAACGCACTGTTTGTTCCACCGCTGTGGATTTAACAGTCCGCACACCAGTCAGCGCTTCAATTAGATAACTACTTTCGTTGGCAACTGCATTAAATATTTCCCTAGAAATCTTCTGTAAAAAAGGTGTAGCAATCAACGCCAGCAAGAAAAAAGGTGGTACAATCACCAATGCCAGCAATGCCATTTTCCAACTGTACCAAAACATCAATCCTACATAGATAAAAACTGTGAGTAAATCCAGCAGGATAGACAAAGCCTCACCAGAGAGGAAGCGTTGAATTTTGCGGTTTTCCTGCATACGAGAGATAATATCTCCCACATAACGGGACTCGAAGAAATTCAAGGGTAGTCGCAGGGTATGGCGAATAAACCCGACAATCAGTGATAAATCTACCCTATTCGCCGTGTGGTCTAACAGATATTGCCGCAACCCCATTATCGCCACGCGGAAGAGACTAAAAATCAGTAACCCAATCCCCACTGCCGTTAAGGTTAGTTCCGAACGCTGCACCACCACTCGGTCTAAAATTAACTGGGTGAATAATGGGGTGATCAGTCCAAATAACTGGATAAACACCGAAGCGATAAATACCTCCAGCATTACCAAAGAGTGAGGCTTCATCAACTCAAAGAATTGCCAAAAGGGAGTCGAAGTCTCTTTGGCATCTTTGAGAAAGACTGTGGGTTGCAGCAGTAACGTATAGCCAGTCCAGTTAGCTTTAAATTCAGCGTGGCTGAGGCTGCGTTGACCAATCGCAGGGTCGGCTACAATCACCTGTTTGTTGTTGATTTCATAAACAACGATGTAGTGCTTCCCTTCCCAGTGGACAATGGCAGGCAATTTTTGCTTCGCCAACTGGTCGAGACTCGCTTTCACAGGTCGCGTGGCAAAGCCAATACTTTCCGCCGCCGCCGATAACCCCCGCAAAGATGCACCATTGCGGTCAACATTAGCGATATCCCGCACGCGGTTGATACTAAAGCGTTTCCCCCAATAGCGAGACACCATTACCAAACAAGCTGCACCGCAGTCTGATGCACTTTGTTGGGCAAAAAACGGATAGCGCCGCAACACATGTTGCCATAAATGCCCTACTCGCTGGGTAGGGTTGGGGAAGTAAGCTTTGCTAATCTTTTTCTTTGGCTCGGCTTCTACCGCTGGTGTTGACAAAATATCATTTTTATATATTTTGTTCGATTCAGCTGACTTTACTGGGAGGTGATTCGAGTTTACCTGCTCTTCATTACGCGCCTGCGCCTCATTCCACAAATGCTCTCGGATTTGCGGATACTTAGCCATCAATGGCGATAATACCTCACCCGGAATAAAGCACACCTGCAAAGAAACTGAAGCCCTAGCAGCATATGGCTGAAACTCAGCCTCCTTAAACAAGGTAAATTCCCCAAATGATGCTCCTGCATCCAGAGTGACGATGATCTCACCCGCAGAGTCCAGCAATCTGACCTTGCCAGCAACTACAATGTAGATACCTGCTTCAACGTCAGTTCCTTGCCAGAACTTTCCGACTTTGGGCGTTAGGGATTTAGCTTGTTTAAGACAACGCTGAAATTCTCCTTCGGAAACAGAATGTCCTAAAGTATTACTTAGCTGTTGCAGAGATAACTGCTCAGATAAATTTTGTGTCATGATTGTCTAATGTCCCATAGATGCCGAAGTTAACAGGCAAAAATTCCTGATTATCTGAAGTGTTTGCCAGTTTTAGGTCACTAATCAAAATTTTGGAACTCTGATCCGGAATCGCGCTTTCCTCGACATGATTCGGCTTTGGTAAAGTGGACAGCCCCATTTGTTTGAGCAGTCGCTTGAGGTGGCGATCGCTCACTGCAATCCCCAATTCTTTCGCCAAATGTTTACTCAGCCAGTTCACTGTCCACCGCCGAAAAGGATAGCCATAATCACGGGGACTACTGCTAAGTAGTTCCTTCAAACGCTCTAGATACTGCTCATTCACCGCTTTAGGGCGACCAATGGGACAATCTTGCCATAGGTGAGCCATTCCAGCATGGGCTATGTGCATCCAATACCGTGCTGTTGCTGGACAACACCCCAAGGTTTGACAAATTTCGATTTGAGATTTCCCCAAATCTGCCAGCAACATAATTTGGATGCGCTGGTGGTACGATGCAGGTAAATCCTCTTGTAAACTTTTTTGTAGCAGTTTGCGCTGAAAGGAAGTTAAACATTTACCACCAGCCATGTCTACGTTCTTAATATCTAATTTTTCTTGAGAGTGCGACATCTTAAGGTTCCGATAAGCCAGGGAGCGAGAATTTAACAACGGTTCATTCCCAAGGTTTCTTAAAGAATAAATTGGGGTGGATAAGCGCCACCGTGACACTCTTAGCGGGCAATGTACATTCTGGTTAATTTGTGTAGTGCGTTTCTGCTAAATACAGCAATAACCTCGGTAAATTTACTCATGGCATTTCCCCAAATCACTTTACTATTGATTACATTGGAAGCAGCTTTGAGGAAATATGAGGTTGTCCGGATTTTTTTGTAATTTTTATGTTTGAGGCTGTAAAACCGACTCGCTACATCAAGCGGCTGTGTTCTGCTCTTAACCCCTTCAGAACTAGATTTACTTCGGTTTTTCAGAAATTTCCGGGTGCGATCGCACGGATCGCAGTGCCGCAAGCAGGCGATCGCCCTTACTGCGTGTTGCAGACACTCGCCAAAATATCTCTACCTTACGGGGCAGGTCTTTGAACCAAGTATTTACTAATAATTTTCCCCAACTGCAACAGAACCCCTCATAAAACGCCTCAAGCAATACCAATAAGTAAGTAGCCCACTTGATAAAGCCACCATCAAGCCACTATGCCCAACAAGTTACATTACCACCTATGCTGGAACAGCAGTTTAACTAATATCTTGTCTTTACGCAGCAATACCCACTCTGCAAGTGCCGCATATCTCCCTAAACTGACTTCACCAATGTAGTCAAGGTTACATATTCGTAAAGATTTCTTTCTCGCTTAAGTGTATCCTGACCGCTACTATAAGGGGAACAAAGTTTTTACACTTTTATCTTGTGTATAAATACTCCCCTTTAGCTTTTAAAGAAAAAGAAGAGGTCAGGATGTTCACTATTACACCCAAACTGCCCAGCCGTCAAAACCTTGTTGATAAATTTTCTATGTATATGACTGTGGAGAATAATAAGGGTAGATCCACTATTAAATGGAAAACTGATCCTCATTTGCAAAGCAATATTGAGTTATACAAAAGCCGACACAAGAAGTTTGCATCGTTATTTAACCAAGAG
The DNA here is from genome assembly GCF_050875635.1 of Tolypothrix sp. VBCCA 56010. Classification (NCBI taxonomy): domain Bacteria; kingdom Bacillati; phylum Cyanobacteriota; class Cyanophyceae; order Nostocales; family Tolypothrichaceae; genus Tolypothrix; species Tolypothrix sp. VBCCA 56010. Next base: position 48,600 of record NZ_JBPAOH010000032.1, on the reverse strand, counting down.
AATAACGGCAGAGATTTAGTGCAGTTCTGGATAGATATGGCTTTCAATGACCTACCAGCTTTGGAAGAATGGGAGCCAGAGAAACGAGTACAAAATGCATGGGAACACTTAAGTGTTTATTGTGAAGAAAGTTGCTATTGGGCTGCTGAAAAGTTGTCGTCAGATGTATGGAAAGAGGATAAATATCAATCTTGGGAGGAATATCTATTCTTTGCTAGATGTCTGATTTATAATTACAACAAATTTAGGTATGTCTTAGCTAAATATAATTCCAATAATTCTTTAGATACTTATCTGACAACAGTTTTAATTAATGCTATTAAAGATGAAGCAGCAGTTGCTAAGTTTTCCAAATGGCGGCTGTTGCACAAAAAGAGCGATAGAGAACTGAAAGAAGCACTTGTCAGAGCCGGAAGGTATGAACCTGAAATCTCCCAGTTTCTCTTTGCTCGAAAATATTTTAAACAAGTTTATCAGATGAACAAAATTCAAAATCCTGCTAAAATAACCGGAAAAAAATGGCTTGAACCCGATAGTGCAGATTTCGCCGAAGCTGCTAATTACTACAATGCTGAAAAGTTACTACCTTCTGTACCCCATGAAGTTGCTGCTGGTGCTTTTGTCACAGGCGAGCAAATTAAAGTTTGGATGGAAATTTGCATTATTGCATTACAGAATTACCCCAAATCAATCACGCCACACTTTTCTCTTGAAGCACTCCAAGAAACTGGTCGCAAAGTTGAGTATGATGAGTCTCCAGAAATTATCGAACAAGATTTACTAACTTATAGCGAAGTAAAAGATTCTTTTGAAACTCAGGGAAGAACAGTAAAGCGAACTGAGCCAGCTTTGCTTCTTCAGTTGCTTTTTTTTAAATCAGAGCAACAGGAAATATTACTACTTTATTATGGTTTTGGGCTGAATCAAAAACAGATAGCAGAGAAATTTAAAGTCACTCAGGGAGCAATTGCGCGTCGCCTTCAGACAATTGAACTGAAACTCTTGAAAACTTTATCTGAATTAAGCCAACCTACTGAATGGGTTTCTCAGTATGTAGCAGGATGGTTAGGTCGTAGTTACCAAGCTCCTATCTATTCAGATTTGATTCATGTTGCTATAGTTGAGGCGATAAAGAAACTTGAGCCACAAGAGCAAGAGCTATTGCGACTTACCTACGGACAAAAACTGGATGAACAAATAATCGCCAATCAGCTTGGCATCAGTCAACCAAAACTTATAGACACACTCCGCAGAACTAAATCTAAATTAGAAGCGGCTTTAATCAAAGAGATTGATAATTTGATTAATAAATATTTACAATCTTGGTTGCCAAAGGTATCTAAAACTGTAGTTAAATCAGCTTGTGATAATTTGGGATTTTCCCGCTCAGGAGCAGCATCCTTAAAAACAATGAATGCTGTATTAAAAGAATCGTTAAAAATTTTGCATTCATCAAAATAATGAGGTTGCACTAATGTCTTATTTGAATGAGTTGGAAATAGCTTCTGGCAACCAATTGTGGTTGAATATTTCATCCGCAGAGAAAAATATTGCCTGGGAGCAAGCTCAGAGCCATTCTCATACGCTCGCACGTTACAACGCCTATCTCAATCACCTTTCATTGCATACCTTCCTTAACTGGCTTACAGAGTGGCTAGCAGATGAATCTGTGCCTAAACCCAAAATTTTACCAAATGAAGATAGCTTACCCAGTATTTGGGAAGTGGTGAATGGTGCAGCAATTGGGGTGGGTGAGAGGCGAATAGTGCTTATCCCCAGTGAAACAATGGATTTAGAAGAGTTGTGTGTACCCCAGGAGTGGGTGGATATTCCCAGCTTTGCAGGTGACTATTACTTAGCAGTGCAGGTAAACCTGGAGGCGGATGAGGATGAGTGCTTTTTGGGAGTGTGCGGGTTTACCACTCATCGCCAACTCAAGAACTTTGGTTCCTATAACTCGACGGAACGCACATATGTCTTAGCAGCAGAAAATTTAACTGCAAACCTCTCCGTGATGTTGGTGACACTGGAACTCTTAGTGAAAGAGGAAATCCCAGAATTGCCAAGTTTAGGAGAAGCTGAGGCGCAAAAATTGTTGCAACTGTTAGGTGATGCATCTATTTATTCTCCCCGTTTACAAGTTGATGTAAGTTTTGAAAAATGGGCGGCACTGCTAGATAATGAACAATGGCGTATTCAGTTGTATCACAGAAGAATAGGACGCTTAGTTGTTGCCAAAACTACGACACCATGCAACAATTTAAGCAATTGGTTTCAAAATATGTTTGATGCTGGTTGGCAGTCCTTAGATACAGTCCTAAATACAGAATCTCTTAATTTAAACTTTGCTTTCAGACAGCGTGAATTTGCTGTTAGAGAGGTGTCTGTTGGGGGAATTAAAGTTATTGATTTGGGGATGCAATTAGGAAATGAATCTGTTGCGCTGCTGGTTGGTTTGACACAGGAGGATAAACAAAAAGTGGGTATCCGCGTGCAGTTGCATCCAGCTAATGGACATTACCTGTCACCTGATATCAAACTAGCTTTACTTTCTGCCTCAGGGGCAACTATTCAAGAATTAAAATCTCGTAGTCAAAATAACTTTATTCAACTTAAACGATTTACTTGTCCAATAGGAAAAAGTTTCAGAATCCAAGTGGCTATCAAGGATTTCAGTCTTACAGAAGATTTCGTGATTTCACCACTTGCTTTAAATAGCCATGAGTAAGCTAGTTATTTTTAACCTGGTCAGAGGTACATTACAGTCAGGTTTTCCCCTTGTTACTGTTCAGCTTCAAGAAGGAAATTCTCACTCAAGGCAATTTCAAGGTAGTTTACCTGCTGCCCCAAATATTATCGACCTCTACCGCCGTTGGCAATTGCTTTATGATTTAATCTATGAAGCTCGCTCTATAAATATAGGTTTGCGTCACTTTCAGCTAATTGATGAAGACATCACAATTGATGAATCTGACGTGACTCACGTTTCCGATGCTGAATTTTATGACGTATGTGAAGAATTACAAAATCAAATAGATAATTGGTTAGATACCGAGGGATTTCGTAATATCGACCGCCAACTGCGGATGCGCTTATCCCCTGATGATGAAGTTCGAGTCATTATTCAAACTGAAGATAATCAACTAAGGAAACTGCCTTGGCATACTTGGCGTTTTTTTAGGGATTACCCCCAAGCAGAAGTTGGTTTAAGTCCTATTGAATTTGAACCTGGTATTAAGGCAAGGAACTCGGCAACTACCGTTAGAATATTGGCTATTTTGGGTGACAGTACGGGTATAGATGTTGAGGCTGATAAAAAGTTATTATCAAACTTATCATCAGACGCAGAAACGGTATTTTTGGTAGAGCCAAAACGCCCAGAATTAGATGAGCAGCTTTGGGATAAGCAGGGATGGGATATTCTGTTTTTTGCCGGACATAGTTATAGCACTGATGGTGAAACGGGTCATATTTATATAAATTCTACCGATAGTTTAACGATTACCCAGTTAAGAAATGCGCTGAAAAAAGCTATAGAACGCGGATTACAGTTGGCAATTTTTAACTCTTGTGATGGGTTGGGATTAGCACAGCAACTGGATGATTTGCACATTCCCCAAATAATTGTTATGCGGCTCCCAGTGCCAGATCGGGTGGCACAAGAATTTTTGAAGCGCTTTCTTAGGGGATTTGCTGATGATAAGTCGTTTTATTTAGCAGTGCGAGAAGCGCGGGAACAGTTGCAGGGTTTAGAAAGTGATTTCCCCTGTGCTAGCTGGTTACCTGTGATTTGTCAAAACCCTGCTGAGGTGTCGCCAACTTGGAAAGAGTTGCGAGGTAAAACGTCATGCGATAGTGCGGTAGCGCCCAATCTAAGCGATCGCCCTTTAGGCAGCTCCAAGAGGGAGCATCGTCAACCCCTTCCTTTACCTCCAAAGCAACCCAAAGTCAATTTCAAAACAGTTTTGATTATTAGTTTTATAGTAACAAGCTTGCTGATGGGGTTGCGCTGGCTGGGGAAGCTACAAGTATGGGAGTTGCAGGCTTTCGACCATTTAATGCGCCTACGACCACCTGAAAAACAAGATAATCGGATTTTGGTAGTCACCGTCACCGAAGAGGATTTTCAACTAAAAGAACAACAGCAGAGAAAGGGTTCGCTATCGGATTTAGCACTGATGCGACTTTTGGAGAAACTGGAAACTTATCAACCGCGAGCCATTGGCTTAGATATCTACCGAGATTTTCCTGTAGATGCCAAATATGCAGAATTAGCAACTCGTTTGCGGCAAAGCGATCGCTTCTTTGCCATTTGCGAAGTTAGTGAAGCCAATCAAAAACCCGGCATTGCACCCCCTCCAGAAATTCCCAGAGAACGCCAGGGGTTTAGTGATTTTGCAGTTGACCCAGGTCGGATTCTGCGTCGCCATTTAATTGCAATGCAACCAAGTTCCACATCTCCTTGTACCACACCTTACGCCCTCAACGCTCAGTTAGCATTCCATTATTTGCAGTCCGAAGGCATTTCTGTTGGGTACACCCAACAAGGAGAACTGCAACTGGGCAAGGTTGTCTTTCGACAGTTGCGTTCACGAAGTGTCTCCATTCGCGCAGCGTCTCCGGTAGGAGAAGGAGAATCGCATACGGGCGGCTATCAACAAATTGATGATAATGGGTATCAAATATTACTTAATTACCGTTCCTCTCCTTCTCCAAAAGAAGTTGCCGAGCAAGTCAGTTTAAAAGACGTGCTAACGGGTAAGGTCAATCCTGATGCAGTTAAGAATCGGATTATTCTGATTGGCGTTACCGCTGACAGTGCAGGTGATAATTTTTTCACTCCCTACGGAAACGAGATGCCAGGGGTGATTGTTCATGCCCAGATGGTGAGTCAAATCCTCAGTGCAGTTTTGGATGGGCGACCCTTGTTGTGGGTTTTGCCTTTTTGGGGCGAAGTTTTTTGGGTTTGGGGTTGGTCTTGTGTTGGAGGAACAATTGCTTGGCGTTTCCGGTCAATCCCAACTTGTGGACTGGCATCCGGAGTCGCACTTCTGGGTTTATACGGAGTTTGTTATTGCTTATTAACACAAGGCTGTTGGCTACCACTTGTCCCATCGGTATTTGCCGTAATCGTCACAGGAGGAAGTGTAGTAGCCTTCCGTCTCCAGCGTATTCAAAGCAGTGTATTTGAATCAAATTTGAGTCATGACTAAGCATATTGGACTTTCTTTGGCGATCGCTTTCGCACTTGTTAGTTTCACGCCAGTACAAGCACAGCTTGCTAAACCGATGAATTCGATACCGCGCCCAACCTTAAACCTCAGACAACAAGCCAAAAAACCATTGATTTTCAAGACACCCCCGCCACCACCAAATATCGGTGCCCCAAGTCAGCGCAAAGCAGGCGGAAGCCGTGGCTGTATGGACGTGAACGTGCAGAACACGCAGTTTAAGGAAAAGGTACTCACAGCCTTGGCACCTGAGTATTCTGGTTCGCAATTGGTTTTAGGATCGACGACCCAAATGCGTCCCTCCTTCTGGTTTTATGTTCCTTATAAGTCTGACTCTACCTACGCAAAGTTAGTGCTAGAGGATGAATTAAACCAGACTATCTACAAAACTCCTTTGACACAAACACCAGGAGTAGTCAGCGTTTCCTTGCCATCCACATCTTCGGCACTAAAAATTGGCAAGCGGTATCACTGGTATTTCAACATTTACTGCCAGCAGGACAATCAATTTCTGACTTCCGTAGAAGGGGACGTGCAACTTTTGGCACTTAATCCCATTGTTCAGAATGAGTTAGACAAAGCAACACCACAGCAGCAAGTCGCTCTTTATGCTGCCAATGGTATATGGTATGAAGCGCTGACTACTCTAGCTAATCTTCGCCGCAGTTACCCGCAGGATACCAAATTAGTCAGTGACTGGGCTAGTTTGTTGGGGTCTGTGGGCTTGCAAAATATTGCCGCAGAACCGATAGTTGATTGCTGTAAAACTCAAGATGGAATAGCAGCAAGTGACTCTAAGTAACTGGATTTTAGAAAGGCGATCGCCTTTATAGCAGTTTTCAATTGAGTGAAATACAGGTTGCTTGTAGGGGCACAACGCCCGTTGTGCCCCAAAGCGTCTACTGCACCCCATAGAGAAGCGCTATAGTCTCCAGTCCAGTGCCAAACTTGAGCCGAGTTAATCCGATGTTTAATTATCATATTTACGCTATTTTGTCAAATTAATGTTCTACAGCGGATTTCGGCGCACCACAGGTAGTTGGTCGAAGCCAGGAACTGTGGGGAGTGGCAGTGGGCGGATCTGCTGTGAGGATTATCTCGCCTTTGGCATTGGTCACCCACCCTGTAGCTTCGACAATCGGTGCTGGTGTAGGGATAGTGGGTTTGGTAACAGTTTGACGATGCTGCCTCTGGGAGCCGCCTAAAGGGCGATCGCGGTTGTCAGTACTCTCTTTGAGAGTGACCCAATCTACTCGAACTGTATCATTGTTGTTAAAAGCTTCTCTGGGATTAAGTGGCAAGCCACCGCGTCCGGTAACAACAAACCTGCTTTGATTTTGACTTGCACCCGCAGTACAGCCAGAGGCTACCTTGGTATCAACTGGTACTGTTGGCAAGTTGATTAAGCCACTGTTGGGGTCAATGCCGGGTGTGTTGATTTCTACAGTGCCGTTTACACCAAACTGGGAACTGGCGGTGATGTCGCTTTTTGGGGTTTCTTCTTCTCGAAATTGAGTGCCGAAGACACCACTCGCATTGATAGTGACGTTGCCACCAATGCCAGTGTAAGCATTGGCAGTGATGTCACTATTTTCCTTTGGGACAGCAACAATGAAGCCCGACGGGGCATTGATCGTGATGTTACCGCCGTTTCCACCCTGCCCAGCAGTGCCTGCGGTGGCAGTTATGCTGCTGTTGTTACGAAGTAGTAGGATATCTCTGACATTCAGGGTGATATCTCCACCTTCACCTAAGGTAGTCCCAGTTTTAATAGTTCCCTGGTTGTCAAGACGGATAATACGAGAGTTGACTGCTATGTTACCAGCATTAGCAGTTGCCTTACCTCGAACGCTAGCAAATAAGCCACTATCGGAACCGTCATTATCAACGATCGCTTCATTAGAGCGTTCTAATCGGGTTTTGTAAGTAGGATCGCTGCCTGAGATGTTGACATCAGTAGTATTAACATTAATATTTCCTGCCTGCCCACTGCTATAGGCACTCGTCACAATTTGTGCGCCACTGGTAATCTCAAGGTTATTAGCATTTATGTTCACGTCACCGCCCCTAAAATGACTTCTGGTTCGGGCACTCAAAACGGCTCCATCTGATAGGCGTAGGGTATCTGCCGTCAGTTCGATATTACCTCCCTGTCCTCTGGCTCCTTCTTCTGCTGAAGTTATCAGCCCACTAGAGAATCCCCCCAAGTAAGTTGAAAGGTATGGACTGTAAGTTGAGGGAGCAACTCCAGAGAGGTGAACAAAATTTGAATTGACTCGAATATTTCCGGCTTTTCCCTCTCCACGAGTCAATGACTGCACTTGGGCACCCTGAGTCAATCTGAGCAATCGCGCTTGAATATCAATCTCACCTGCATTGCCTTTTGCTCCCAATTCTACAGTGCTGAAAATACCACTACTGATATTTTTTTCGGTCTGATACAAAAATGGTATTGCTGGTGAGGGTAAGAAGTATCTTACAATTACAACATTTAGTGGGGTTGATACTCCAGGAGTAGGCGGGTTTAAGAATAACGAGTTGCCTTCAATCGAGACAGAGTCATCAACCCGTACAAATATGTTTCCAGCATCGCCATGACTAAAGGTACTGGCAATAAACTTAGCCCCATTAGTTAAAGATAAGGATCTAGCTTGAAGTTTAATACCCCCACTATTACCAAAAGCGCTTGTATCACTATAAGCCACAGAACTGTAAATTGCAGTTTGTTCACCCGTAAGAGAAACTGAGTCAAAAGCCTGTATGGATACACTACCAGCATCTCCTCTTCCAAGGGTTCCAGTAATCAGTTGGGCACCATTGCTCATCTCTAACGTCTTACCCTTGACAGTGATGTTGCCCCCATTGCCTACTGCTTGCTCTTCCACATAATTGGATATTAAGGAGTTGTTGATTTTAACAGTCTCAGTAGCATCAAGTGTAATGTCTCCTGCAACAGCAGCCCTTGATCCCAGACTATCAGCTATTCCAGCTAAAAGCCCACTTCTACCAGAAATATCTATATTTCGAGCATGAATTGCAATACTGCCACCACTATCTGCGCGTACATCAACCCTAGACTCATCACCTAAAGACACTGAAGCTCGCTCAAAAGCATCAGAAAAGTTCAAACTCAGGGAGTTGCTATCTATGTTTAACCCAACTGTCCCCGCTTCGCTTACGCCTCCTAACTCTACTCTTCCACCAAAAGCATTTAATTTACCACCATCCATTTGAATGTCGCCTCCTACTAGCAGTAAGCTTCGACCATCTCTTACACCTAGGGCTACTGAGTGATTTTCAATTTGTGCAGTAGCAATTTGATTGAATAAAAAAGCTGAAGGATTGATACTTAACAAGTTAGGATTATTCGGGTTTGTTGCACTAAAAAAACCTTGATTGCCAAATTGAATTGCATTGGCAGTCGTGGCAACAAATGAACCTCCGACATTCAAACTGGCATCTTTACCAAAAATAATCCCATTCGGATTAATCAGAAACAGGTTAGCTGTACCATTGGCGCGGATAAACCCATCAATGTTAGAAGGAGACGAACCTGTTACCCTAGCAATAATATTTTTGATATCAAGAGCGTTGTTGAAGTAAGCCGTATTCAACGTGGGTACGGAAAACTCAGCAAAGCTGTGGAACAGATTACTTCCTACTTGAGTGCCTCCTTCAATAAAGCTGGTGTTGAAATCCGACCTGACGGTGGAACTCGTAGGTAGGGTATTATCAGGAACAATTTGCGAAAAATTTGCTAGTGGCTCTGAAGTAATTACGGTTAATTTCCCCACCGGACCCTTACCAAAACTACGCACTGCCAACTGTGTTCCTTCCAAGCGGGAAGTTTCAATGGTCAAGTTGCCCCCAGCACCTGTGGAATATGGCTCTGTTTGAGCCAATATGCGACCCCCTCCACTAAGTTTCACAGAGTCAGATGCCCGTACTGTCAAATCGCCTGCATCTTCAGTACCAGAAGTACTAGTGGCAATCTGTGCTCCATCCCGAACAATCAACCTCCCAGTTGTAATCGTTAAGTCTCTAGCTGCTAAATCGCTATTGCTCACTTCCACTAATTCTGAAGCGGTCACAACCAGATTAGTTCTAGACTTCAAAGATGTACTACCAATGCTCCCACCATTGAGCCTAATCTGCCTGCCACGCACCTGGATATTATTACCAGATACGAAACTACTAAAAAGTTGAATGTCCTGGAAGTTCTGTACGCCATCATAGCCCAAAGCCCAGCCTTGCTCGGTAGGGGTTAAGCTAACTAGACTTGTACTACCAACGCTACCTAGCTCAATGCGTCCAATGTCTTCTTCTTTTGGTGTCAGATAGCTATCATTCAGCGTCACGTCACCCCCCACTAGCGCCAAAGTTTTACCAGGCTGCACCTGTAAACTAACAGCTTCATTAAGGATACTTCCTGGATTTTGCCCATATTGCAAACCAATGGGAACACTTATAGTCAGTAAGGGTTTTGTTTGTGGAGCAGTGGCACTGAACTGCGTACCATCAGCAAAGTTCAGGCTACTCGCCGTACTTGCCAAAAATGAGCCGCCGATATTCAACGAAGCATTCCGTCCAAAGACAATCCCCGACGGATTAATCAAAAACAGGTTAGCACTACCATTAGCGCGGATTAAACCATCAATGTTAGAGACAGACCCACCCGTTACTCTGCTAATTATGTTTTGAATATCCGCAGCATTATTGAAAAAAGCAGTACCGCCAGTGGGGATAGAAAACTCCCTAAAGCTATGGAATAGATTGCTACCCGCTTGGGTTCCTCCAGTGATATTGAAGGTGTTCCCCTCTAGTTTTACACTGGAATTATTCGGTAGGGTGGCATCCGGCGTAATTTGGGCAACAGCGGAATATGTAGAGAAGGCGAATGTCTGCGACATAGCGAAGCAGATCGCTCCCCCCACCATTAACCAACTTTCTCGCGCCACAAACCGACCGCAGCAACGCCGCCAGTATCTAGTCATCCTGGACATAGTAGACATCGAAAAAAAGCAGTAGTTCATTCAGATACAGCTAGTGGCTTGATAATTGCTTTAATTATCTTCTATACTTGTACCGCTTCGTCGGGCGATATCCGGCAAATTACTGATTAAGTTTTATTTCTTACAGCTTAACGCGGAATTGGTCGTCCTGGGTGCTTGTAACACTGGCACTAGTTGCATTGCCAAAAAAAGATCAGTTTCCTCAACACAGACCTTCATTTTTTTGCCAACCCTATCCCAATACATAAATAGAGCCGAGTTGATAACGGACTAACAAGGTCATCCAGATTTATATGGTAATACAGAAATTTTTAAGCTTCTAAGTGGAAAAGCTAAACGTTAGAGTCAAACGTTAGTTTAACTCTCTATCCCAATCTTGCAATCCCAAATGCATTGGCAGACTAAGGCATATTTGCCAGAACACTTTGTCATGCTCTTGCACAGATTTTCTCACAAAGTGCAGAAAATTTTCAATTCATTACATTTACAGGATTCTAAAAATGAGAAACGTCGGAATTGCTTACCTACTTTGGCTAACTGGACTCCTTGGAATTGCTGGAACTCATCGCTTCTACAACGGGAAGTACGTCAGCGGAACTATTTGGCTATTTACGTTTGGTTTGTTTGGTTTTGGTCAACTTATCGATTTAGCGCTAATACCAGGAATGGTTGAAGAAAAGAATCTCAAGTACAGCACGCTTTACGGTTCCCCTATTACAAATAATCAGACTGTTGTGGTCAATGTGGCAGATTATATTACTCCAAGTGTAAGTGCATCTCAAGCTAGCCCAGCACAGTCTGACATTCAAATTATTCTCCAGTTAGCTAAAAACAGCAGTGGAGGTGTATCTGTTGCAGATTGTGTAATTGCTACTGGGAAACCGATTGAGGAAGTTAAAAAGACACTCTTAGAATTATCTGCTCAGGGTTTGCTAGAAGTAGCCAATCGTCAGGATACTGGCGCGATAGTCTACAGAATTGGATGAAATGACTGAGGATTGGGGAATTCAAACTTCCCTAATCCTCAACTTCTAATCCCTAGTCAAAATTTCTCCAATGAACTTCATTTTTGCTATGAAGTCCCAATAAATTAACGTAACTCCTCGTTTGAAACGTTAAATGGTTCCGACAATGAGACAAAAAGGAAAATTTTACATGAACACGATAAAAGATAAATTGACAACTTATCCAAAAATTATACCACTTGCAACCGCAGGATTAATCGGAATATTTGGTACTTGGTTTTACTTTTCGCCTTATCTTACTGTTTATGGAATGCAACAGGCAGCCCAAAGAAAAGATGCTACAGAACTGTCAAAACACGTTAACTTTCCTGCACTGAAAGACAACGTTAAATCAACTCTGCAAGCGCAAGTAGTCAAGGAAGTGAGAAAGCAGGGACAACAAGGCAACCCCTTTGCTTTATTAGGTTTAGGGCTGGCTGAATCATACATTAATTCTGTAGTAGACACGATGGTGTCCCCAGAAGGTATTTCAGAAATGGTGCAAGGAGAAACACCAGATTCGCAAAATAAAGATGCCAAACAGGCAACAAACTCAAATAAATCAGAAGTTAGCATGAGCTACGAATCTTTTAACAGTTTTGTTGTCCACGTTAAAAAGAAATCTGCTGAAAAAGGTAAAGTCAGCCTGGTATTTTTGCGCGATGGACTTGACTGGAAACTCTCTGCTATCCGTCTTGAAGATGTTTGAGAGACGCGAGGAACATCCCGTCTGGGTTGGGACTGAAGATTGCTAATTGCTCTTCGCGCGATTATTTTAGGCATTGAGTCCAGTTGTTGTAAAAACCTGCATTACTGGTCTAAAAAGTCTTGTCATATCTATGTTTTAGTCATTCGGGAGAAGTTAGGAGCATCTACTATTTGCCAATAAGTAATGGTACTGAAAATCAAGTATTACGGTAGATAAATGTATGCGGAGAATGAAATTTTGGTTAATAAGTATTCTGGGCGTGATTACTACCATTATCGGCGAAGGAATCCTAAAAAAAATTTTTGCAGTGTCACTGTGTGGAATTTTTGCCTTTAATTCAGGCTTGTGTAATGCTTATTTTCTTGACTATAGCCGTGCTAGCGCTCAAGAAAAAACGGGAATTAGCAACTCTAAAACTGCCGCTATTCAAATTATAAATGACTTCCGTACTCAAACAAATTCTAGTAATTGGAAACTTCAAAGAACAGAAGTTGCTGACCGTTTGGAACAGTTGATCCGCGATCCAAATAAGGTGTATCAAGGTAATCTGAATTTGTGCGGTCCGGCGGCATTTTTCAACGTCTGGTTAAAAATCGATCCAGAAGCGGTAGCCCGCTATGCGACAAAGTTATACGATGTGGGTGCTGGTGACGTTGGCACTATAAAAGTCAAACCCGATGATGATTTAGTCAACAAAAATTACCACTCAATTCCTGAGTTGTCAACTCCGCCAGCCGAGTGGATGATGTTAAGTTCTCTGCGAGACCAAGAAAATAATCTTTGGGACTATCAAGGCACACCAAGTGAGGATATTTCCGCAGCCACAAGTCCGGCAACTGTAGCCAAGTGGCTTGGGGCAACTGGTTCATACGAGACAGTTAGTGATGAAGGAAATTGGACTTTAACTAAGGGTTTGGAACATGCCAAGAAATTGAATCCAAGTTCCGAAGAAGATGTCATAATGTTAATCAACGCGCACGTATTGGATAAATATGGTAAAGCTGGGAAGAAAAAGTCTATTGACTTTATGACAAATTCATTCCCAAACCACTTTATTGTTCTCCTATCAAAGGTTAAAGAAGTGGAAGATAAGGTTTCATTTAAGTATTGGACTTGGGGTGAACCTTCCACACAGATAACACTGCCAGCGAATGTATTCAAAGCCAATTATTACGGTGCCGTAATTGCCAAGAGAAAGCAATCGAAGAAGCTAGCAGAACCGGAAAAACCAGCAAAAAAAGAAAATCTATGTAAATTGGAAAGCAATAAAAAACGCAAAGAGTGCGAACAGAAGGAGGGAAAAAGTTACGGCGACCCTCACTTAGTTACATTTGATGGTTTGAGATACAGTTTTCAGACAGTGGGAGAATTTACTCTAGCGAAATCCAACGATGGTGAATTTGAAGTTCAAGTACGACAAGCACCCGTCAATTCTTCTCTCTCCCTCAATAGTGCCGTCGCCATGAAAGTTGGTAGCGATCGCTTGGCGTTATATTCCAAAGATTTTCCTGATACAGATACCAGCACTCCCATACGAGTTAATGGGAAACCCGTAGTAATTCCAGGTGAGAAATTAGCATTACCTGGTAGTGGGGCGATCGCTAAAAATGGCAATACCTACGCAGTTGATTTCCCCACAGGTGAGAAAGTTGTAATTAGTCAAGCCACTGCTGGAGGTAATACCTATTTCAACGTTTCACCCTTTGTCTACAACCAACCAGGGAGATACAGCGGTTTACTGGGAAATGTCAACGGAAACCCCAATGACGACCAACAGGTTCGCGATGCAGGGAATGTTTTACAATCTAAGTCAACCTATGGTGATGTCAAGCAGGTGTTAACCCTAGTTGGGTTGAGAGTTCCCGGTGCCCTCGATGGCGGCGAAAAACTGTATTTTGACCAACTTTACAAGGAATTCGGTAACAGTTGGCGTGTAAAACAAGAGAAATCACTGTTTGATTATGCTTCTGGTAAGAACACAAAAAATTATGTAGACTCCAGTTTCCCAGATAAATACCTAAAACTGGAAATGCTCTCGCCACAACAAGTAGAAAAAGCGCGAAAACAGTGTACAGAAGCTAAAGTAGACCAAGATTTGATGGAAGGATGCATCTTTGATGTCGGTTTCTCAGGATTTTCTGAATTTGCTCGCACCACAGCGAAAATCAACGATTACGTAGAAACCATCAACAAACTTTCCCCTGGTTTTAACATTCCTACACCTGAACGGGCTATTAATAGTGTGATAGAAAAGGTTAAACCCAAAATTTGCTTACCTTTTGTAGGTTGTTTATAAAGAATTCTTTAGGGACTAATGGTAGGCAATTTTTGCCTACTCTACATATGGAAGAGCGAAAAAATTTGGGCGCTGGAAATGGCACGTATGAATGGAAAAACACCTTAATTAAGGATAATTACCCTTTTCACAAGAACCGCAAACTTTCTGACTCAAACTTTGGAACATCGCGCACTCTACAAGTGTTAATCCTATCAAAGTCTTATCTGTCAGGGATTGTAGCTTACTTTGCACGCTTGTGACACGCTCAGTCCGACTACGTTAAATTGCTGAAAACTATACAGGGCAGGGCTTTCTAGACCCGGAATGCAGATTTTTACACGTATCTGTGCTTAATGCCAACTGGACTTTAGTCTCAACTCCTGTGCAAAGCTTGAGCAGAGTTAATGCGCTGTTTATTTATCATATTTAGGCTATTTTGTCAAATTAATGTTCTACAGCAGATTTCGGCGCACCACAGGTAGTTGGTGTCTGCCAGGAACTGTGGGGAGTGCCAGCGGGCGGAGAGGCTGTGAGCAATACCTCACCTTTGTCATTAATTACCCAGCCAGTAGCTTCGACAATAGGTGCTGGCGTGGGGATAGTGGGTTTGGTAACAGTTTGACTCCTGCGGTTGTCACTACTTGGGTTAAGAGTCACCCAATCTACTCGAACTGTATCATTGTTGTTAAAAGCTTCTCTGGGGTTAAGTGGCAAGCCACCGCGTCCAGTGACAACAAACCTGCTTTGATTTTGACTTGCACCCGCAGTACAGCCAGAGGCTACCTTGGTATCAACTGGTACTGTTGGCAAGTTGATTAAGCCACTGTTGGGGTCAATATCCGGGGTGTTGATTTCGACTGTGCCGTTTACACCAAACTGGGAACTGGCAGTGATGTCGCTTGTTTGTGGGTTTTCTTCTTCTCGAAATTGAGTGCCGAAGACACCACTCGCGTTGATTTGGACTCTGCCACCAGACCCGGTGACAGCATTGGCGGTGATATCACTATTTTCATTAGGTACGGCAACGATGAATCCATTGGGGGAATTGATGGTGATATTACCCCCGTCTCCACCACCTTGTCCATCGCCCGCATTGGTAGATATCTGACTGTTGCGGCGTAAAAGTAGCAAGCCCTCATTTTGAATCGTAATGTTACCGCCTTGGGTGCTAGCGGTTTCTGCTGATAGAAAAGCTCTGTTATCTAACTTCAAACTGTCTGCTTGAATCTGAATGTTACCACCAATTCCAGTACCTCGACTGTCTACACTCACCCCTGCGCCATTTTCAATTAGCACAGTTCTGGGGTCGATGAAAATGCTGCCACCAGTGCCGGAACTTCCAACTTCAGTATTTGCAAATAAACCAGTATCTGCACCGGAAACTCTGAAGCGATCGCTTAAATTAACAGTGATATTTCCGGCATTTCCACTACCAGATGTGGTGGTTAGTAATTTGCCCCCACTAACTGCATCAAAAGTTGAAGCATCAATATTAATGTTGCCTGCATTACCTGTTCCCTGGCTTTGAGCAGTAATTTGACTGTTATTGTTGAGAGAGAGCGATCGCCCAGAAATACTGATTTGGGTTCCATTACCTGTAGCCGTTGATTCCACACTACTTTGAATCTGGCTATTGTTAGTAAGCGTTACCCTATCTTTTACTTGTGCGTTAATTCTACCTGCATTTCCCTGACCAGAGGTACTGGCTACCACTTTCGCGCCATCAGTTAAAGACAGCGACGAACCAGCAGTCAGATTGATCGTACCTCCCTGACCGATTGCCTGACTACCTAAGCCACTGGTAATAAAGCCATCGGTAAGCGCAATTGAATCACGAGCATTTATGTTTAAAAATCTTCCGGCACTACCTTGACCTGAACTATTAATTCCAATACTTGCGCCATTATTAATGCTTAAGTTGGTTGAGTTAATTTCTATACTGCCGCCATTGCCGGAACTTCCAGGAGCAGTATTTGCAAATAAACCAGTACCTGTACCAGAAAGGGAAAAGCGATCGCCTACTTTAACACGAATATTTCCGGCATTTCCACTACCTGATGTGGTGGTTTGTAGTTTGCTGCCACTAACTGCATCAAAAGTTGAAGCATTGATAATAACGCTACCGCCATCACTTGCAGAATTGGTTGTGGCATTTAAAGTCGCATTATTGCTAATTTCAAAGGCTTTGGTCGTGACTGCAATAATACCACCCTTGCCTGTATCAGAACTCGTTTGGGTCAACAGTCCACTCGAATCAGAAATGCTGACCGAACCATTTGGCGCATCAATATTAATGTTGCCCGCATTTCCCTGACCAGAGGTACTGGCTACGATCGCGCCATCAGTTAAAGACAACTCACCAGCATTCAGTTTGATTTCACCTCCCTGACCCACCGCCCCTGATTCCACAGTACTTTGAATCTGGCTATTGTTAGTAAGCGTTACCCTATCTTTTACTTGTGCGTTAATTCTACCTGCATTTCCCTGACCAGAGGTACTGGCTACCACTTTCGCGCCATCGGTTAAAGACAACTCACCAGCAGTCAGATTGATTTCACCTCCCTGACCAATTGCCTGACTACCCAAGCCACTGGTAATCAAGCCATCGGTAAGCGCAATTGAATCACCAGCCTTTATGTTTAAAAATCCTCCAGCACTACCTTGACCATTACTATTAATTCCAATACCTGCGCCATTATTAATGCTTAAGTTTGTTGAGTTAATTTCTATAGTGCCACCATTGCCTGAACTTCCAGCTTCAGTATTTGCAAATAAACCACTACTAGCGCTAACTGCTTCCACTCTTCTATTATATTTAGGTGGCTCCTCAGCATAATTTGGGTTGGTGCCTGATAAAACGATACCGTCACCTACCTTAAGCAAGATGTTACCCGCATTACCCCTACTTCGAGCAGTTGTGAGAATTTGTCCGCCATTAGAAAGCTCAACGACTTTGGCATTAACCATGATATCACCGCCCCGGAAGTCGCTTCTGGTGTCGGCTGCTATAACTGCCCCATCTAATACACGTAATTTACCAGTATTAATATTGATGTTACCTGCCGTACCCCTAGCCATCTCATCACTGAGCGTTGTTAACGTAGTATAAAAATAGGTTCCTGATCGATCCTGTCTTGGAGGTGAGAGTATTGGTTCTTTGCCAGAGATTTCCACTGTATCTTTAGCATCAATGTTAATATTGCCGGAGTTTCCACCACCCTTAGACGACTGAGCTGTAAGTTCAGAACCGTCAGTCACAAAAACAGATTGCCCGCTTATATTAATATCACCACCTTTGGCTTGACCCGCTAACTCGCCACCGACAGCACTAACAAGCAAGCTATTTTGAATAGATACATTCCCCGCAGATTTGACTGTAATATCTCCTGCCTTTCCTCCACCAGTTCCGCTTATCAGTGAGCTATTATCAGCTATGGATATAGAGTTGTTAGCAAATAGTGATATGCTTCCTCCATTTGCTTTTCCACCACCAGCTTGCAGATAAGCATTCTCTAATGAAATAGAGTCACCAGCCGAAAGTGATATATCTCCACCTCCGAGTCCTTGCTCGTTGTAAGTATATATCACTTTATCCAGAACGTTCGCATCCTCCCCAATTAAGGTGATTTTGCCAGTAGCAGAGAGTGATACATTTCCACCACGTCCCTGTCCGTTGCTAGTTGTATCTAGTGTTGTAGGTCTTTCTTTCCCATCGGGAACACTAGCGCGACTATCGACAAAAATCTCTCCTGCCTGAATACTGATGTTACCTGCATTTCCTATGGCATTTTCTTGAGTGCGCGTCGTTAACACAGTATTTTGGAAGTCCCCTGCGCGATCGCCACCCATCCCATCAATCCCATCAAATGGATCGTTGCCTGATATTTCCACTTTATCAACAGCGTTAATCGAAATATTTCCGGCTTTTCCACTACCCCTAGACAATCTAGCTGTTAATTCTGCCCCCTCAGTTACAGAAACAGAACGTCCGCTTATATTGATATCACCAGCATTAACGGTGATGTCGCTACCAACGTTAGTCGAAACCAAGCTACGTTTGATAGAGACATCACCAGGCGATTTGATTGTAATATTTCCTGCATTTCCTCCACCAGTTCCGGTTATTAACGAGCTATTGTCAGCTATGGATACATTGTTACCAATTAGTGATATGTTTCCCCCATTTGCCGTGTTGCTACCCGCTAGCAGATAAGCATTGGATAATAAAATAGAGCCAGCAGCAGAGAGTGATATATCTCCTCCCCCTCCGAGTCCTTGGCTGCCGTAGGTAGATATCACTTTATCCTGAATGTTGGCATCCTGTCCGATTAAAGTAATTTTGCCAGTAGCAGACAGTGATACATTTCCGGCACGTCCCTGTCCATTGCTACTTGTATCTAGTGCTGCAAAAATCTCATTACCATCGGGAACAGTAGCCCGATTATCGACGAAAATATCACCTGCTTGAATACTGATGTTACCCGCATTAGCCGTAGTACCAAGAGCACTCATATTGGTTATTCTGCTCAATTGATCGATTGTTACTACCCCTGTAGCATTGAGCGTAATATTTCCTGGCACAGAGGCAATTCCCGCTTCTTTGTTTAATCCAGCAGAAATCTTGCTACCTCCGGAAATATCAATGGAACGGGCAGTAATTCCTACACTACCCGCACCATTACCAGTCACATCAACTTTAGCAGCGTTTAATAGGGATACATCCGCTGTTGGTATATCCACAGGAAAAGTTAAGGAAAAATTGTTATTATTAACTTGAAGATTTACCGTTCCCCAAGCTGCTACTCCTGCCAACTCGACTCGACCATTTGCAGCTTGCAACAAGCCACCATCCAATCTCACGTCACCACCGACCAAGGCTAAGGTTTTTCCTGGCTCGACTTGAAGACCTACACTTTCACCGTTACTATTAGTTGCAACAGATTGACTTTGGATGCTTCCCGGATTCGCTCCAAATTGCAAACCAATGGGAACGCTGATGGTTAGCAAAGGTGTGCTTTGTCGAGCAGTTGCACTAAACTCAAAACCATCAGCAAACTTCAGACTACTAGCTGTACTTGCCAGAAATGAGCCACCAACATTCAAACTGGCATTTGGTCCAAAAACAATCCCCGACGGGTTAATCAAAAATAGGTTAGCCGCACCATTAGCGCGAATCAAACCATCAATATTAGAGATTGAACCACCTGTTACCCTACCAATAATGTTCTGAATATCAACAGCATTGTTGAAGAAAGCAGTGCCACCAGTAGGTACAGAAAACTGCCCAAAGCTGTGAAACAGGTTGCTTCCAGCTTGGGTTCCTCCAGTGATGTTAAAAGTGCTACCCTCTAGTTTTACACTGGAATTATTCGGTAGAGTGCCATCTGGTGTAATTTGAGCAACAGCAGAATTTGTAGAGAAGGCTAATGTCTGCGACACAGCGAGGCAGATCGCTCCCCCCACCATTAACCAACTTTCTCGCGCCACAAACCGACCGCAACAAAGCCACCTAGTCATCCTGGACATAGTAAACATAGAAAAAAGCAGTAGTTAATTTAGATACAGCATATAGCAAGTTGCTTGATAAATTTTTTCATTATTCTCGTCAATTATACTGCTTTCTCCGGCGATATCCGGCAAATTACTGATGAAGTTTTATTTATTATATCTAGTAATAAAGTTAACTGGACTAAATTTGGCTACCCACAGCTTACTTGATGAGCAACGAGGTTTGGGGCGTGCGTTGGCGCTAGTACACAACGGCGGAAATAAAGCTACCATCTAAAACACCCAAAAACCTTGTATTTCAAGCTTTTTGAATGAGCGAATTCCGCGTAAAGCCTTCTCTTCTCCCAAAGGGAGACGCTACGCGAACGAGAGGCTTCGCCAACGGCATAGCTGAGTCCTTCGGACACGCTACGCGAACGCTTAACGCTTCTCCTTCTCAATCGCGGAGACGCCGAAGCGATTGAGAAGGAGAAGCGGCACTAGCTTCTTCTACCAGTACTATAGCCAATTTCCCACAAGAACGTAGGGTGCCCAAAACATTGGACGTTGGTATCTAGGATTTTGCAACAAAGCTAGTTGAGCGTGACGAAGTGCTTCAGCTTTAGTTATAGTGGGCGTTAAGGCTAATTCTTGGTAAAACTGGCTCATGAGCATGGCGGTAGACTCATCGTCTACGTTCCACAAGGAAGCAAGGGTACTGCGTGCGCCAGCGCGGACAGCTACCCCAGCTAATCCTAAAGCAGCTCGATTATCCCCATTTGCCGTCTGACAGGCACTTAGGACTAGCAATTCGACTGCTGAGGGTTTGTTTTCCTCTCTAATTCGCAGAAAGTCACTTAACTCGTTGACCTTAATCTGCTTATCCCATGCGACAATAAACGTCTTGTCAGCGTTGGAACTAAACTGTCCGTGGGTTGCCAAGTGAACTACCTTAAAAGGCAGCGATTTCATCTGTTTTTCCAGCGCCTGCGAGGTAAACTGCTGATTGAGAAGCACCTGCGTTCCTACTTGTGACTGAATCTGTTTTAACTCGCGTTCTACGTTAGGTAATGCTGAAAACCCTAAACGTGCCTCACTCAGTCCGGCTGTTAGCGCCTGCAATCGTTTTCTTGGTAAGGGTTTGGGGTCGAATAGCTGTAAACCGGGGGAAAGAGAGATCGCATACTTTTCCAGCAAATATTGTTTACCGTCGTAAAGTGATGCCATCGGTACATTCCGCAATGCACCATCTAACACAAACACCAAGGTTTTCACTTTATTTTCGGCTAAGTCTGCCTCCTCCGGTCGAATTAACCAATCATACACCCGCCCGGATAAAGATTGAACCATTCGCTGCGTGTGGGGTTGGGTGATGTTTTCACGCAGTTGCGATAACGTGCTTTCCACTTCAAGCTTAACTATATTAGTAGCGTAGTGCTTGAGGTTCTTTTGCCCAGGCAACTTGAGAATAACCTCTAAGCGGTCTGGTAAAATAATTGGATAGAGAACTGCTGCCGTCTGGTCAAGTTCGGCAACTTGGTCAATCTCTACCTTGGCAGTTAAACAAGCTTGCCGAAAGAAGTTGTCTAGTTCTGCCAATTGTAGAGATTCAATCACATTCCGAGCTTGCTTGAGATTGTCTGGTGGTAGTTCAGTGTTTCCTCCAGCTTGCAACAGCAATTCAACTAACTCGCGATACACCGGTTCTACATTTTCCCGAAAGGAAAACTGAATTTCTGGATTGATGGCGACTAAATCGCTACGTAGGGACTGGAGGGTTTTGATAGCTTGGGAATAGTACGAAATTGCAAGCTTTGTGTCTCCTTTAGTTTTAAGTAAACGTCCCAACTGCCATTCCCACTGATAACCAATGTCCGACGCTTCAATACTCTGCGCTATGAATAAAGCTTTCTCTGTCAGGTTTTTAGCATCGGTGAATTGTCCGGTTTGTTCGTACAACCAGCCGAGAGTGCCTTTAGCATAAGATTCTGCTCGCTTGTCTTCTAAACTTTGCGCCTGTTCAACGGCTTTTGCTAAAAGTTGGGCAATATCTAGCCATGAGGAAGTGTCTGTGGTAAACTTCTGTTTTAGTCTCGCTAAATTCTGAGCAAAGTTAATTCGAGCATAGACTGCCATCCGACTAGGGGGCAACTTGCTAATTTCTGACTGAATTTGGGGCGATAACGCAACCGCAGCACTCCATTGCTTTGTTTCTAAAAGAAAGCTAAATTGATTCAGCAGCAGCTGGATACGCGTGCTTGGGGGAACGGATACAGCAGCAGCCTGTTTATAAAAATCTAAAGTAGCTTGAGTGTCTCCTTGGACACGAGCTGTATTGGCTAGACTAAGTAGAGCTTCAGTCTTTTCTTGATTTGCTCCCAAAGATGAAGCCACTTCTAGGCTGTGCTTCAAAACCAGCCGGGATTCATCTAAATCACCAACTACTCGCAAGACATCGCCGAGACTACGCAGTCCTGTGGCTTTCAAAAGTGAGTCTGGAAGGCTTGTGAGGCTTTGCTGAACTTCGGTGAGAATCTTTCTAGCTTGAGGGTAAAGCCCCAAAACTTGCAAAGCTTTCGCCGAGTTAATGCGATTTCGGGTGAATTTATCCTTATAGCCTATTTGCGTATAAATATCAGCGGCTTGTTGCCAAGTTGTGAGCGCAGCTTCTGCTTGTCCCCTAGCTAATTGCCAGCGCCCTTGAACATCCAGGGTTTGGGCTAGGATTTCAGCACGCTGTTTTGAGTTATTTAAACTTTGTAATAACTTCAGAGATGACGCGATCGCCTCAAGTGCCTCTGTCCAGCGTCCCAATTCTTGATAAGCTAAGGACAGATTGCTCAAGGTCATCGCTTGCTGTAGTTTATCACCATTGGCAGCGTAGGTTGCGTTCTGTTGTTGCAAAATCTTGACTGCATCACCAAACCGTTGGGCTGAGTACAACGCTTCGCCTTGTAATACCACATTTTCCGTATTGGGCAAATCTGAAGCCAGCGAGTTTTCTGCAACCATCTGGGCGGTGCTGGGCAAAATTGCCGTCACATTGAACAGCGCCACAAGTATGATTACGCTGGCACGGCGTTGCGCTGTTGCCTGCAACTGCCTGAGTTTGCGTTGGACTCTCCGCCAAAATTCACCGAATCTATCTACCATATTTCCGCTATTTTGTCAAATTAAGGTTTACGCTTCAGTGTTGAATAACGCTCTTATTTGTTGTCATTAACGCTCTTTGTGTCGCTCTATTATTAAGCATATTAATGAGCGCCTATATCAAAGATTTGGCTATCCGGTTGCCCGCAGTGTCAGTCCTCTACGCTCTTTGTGTTGCCCAAAGTTTTCCGCGCCTGCTCTTTGATATAAGTAGGATGCTCATTACATCGACTTAAAGCTTAACGACATTAAGAGTGCGATAGCACGACAAATAAGAGCGTTATCTGACAGATATGTTTAGTTCGAGCGTCTTTTGCTTGAAGAACGTCCGCTCTTGTTCGACTACACCACGCACACAGTTGACAGCTTTAATATATACGGTTAGCGTTGCCCTAATGAGAAACGAAACGTTTCCCTGAATAATCACGCGTTCGTAACGAAGCGCAATCCCACTATATAATGTATATGCAATTTTATACATATTTACTTTTGTACAAAAATGCAATTATATTAATATACATAATTGAAAATGTGTATTAGCGTTATTGTACAATAAATAATTTGTGCTCTACGTTTAATGTAATGCAACTTTTCTCAACTCCCACACTTGTGACATTGGGCTTGGCAGGGGGTCAGGGCAAGTCAACCGTCGCCCTGATGCTAGGTCGATATCTAGGACGATTGGGAATTCCAGTACTGTTCATTGATGCTGACCCGCAGTCATCGCTTACTAGTTTTTTAGGGGTCAAGGTGCAGCCAAATACCCCTACCCTGCTGGAGGTAATCACCACTACGGAAGAAAAAACACCCCTTGTAAATGCGATCGCCCCAGTACCAAATGTCCAACTTGACAACCGCACTATCAGTAACGCCAACTTATTTTTGATACCTTCAGACGATGGCTTAGAAAATGCCAACTACAAGCTTGCATCCAGCGGGATTAGTTTGTTTATCCTGAGAAATCGCTTGCAAGCCATTGCCAACAACTTTGGGGTAATAATTGTAGACCCACCACCTGAGCGATCGCACCTTGCCCAAACTTCTCTGGGTGCGGGGGATAAATGGATAATCCCCGCAGAAGCCAACGTCAAGGGAGTGCAGTCGTTGGTGAGAACTTTGGAATTGGTAAAAGAATTTCAGCCAGCTTTACCATACGGTGAACTATTGGGAGTCGTACCCTTTCGCGCCAAATGGACGGGTGTAAACCCCACAAAAGCCACTAAAACCAGTATCACGCTCATGGGTGAAATTGTGGGGAAAGATTTGATGTTGCCCCACCTGCTCGAATCTGATGTATATAAAAATGCTATCAACCAACGGGTATCACCAAGCGATTTAGGACAACCGGGATTGGAATATCCAATTTCAGTATTGGCGCAGAAGCTAAAACCAGCATTAGCCGAACAGTACGCCAAACTTATCCCAACCGAAACAGTGTAATTTATAGTACCAGGAGTTACCCATGAGCCTTTTAGACGAGATTCGCAGTCGTGCTAATCAACCGACTGTTCCCCCACGCCAAGATGTATTGCAGCAACCGACTACTGACACTTTAACAGAACTGAGTGCAACTTCAGGAGTGCAGCAACCAACCGAAGTATCGGAACTTAAACGCCTAGAAGAATTACTCGCCAACTTTCCAGAAATTGCTGCTAGAATACCCGTGCGGTTAGAAACTCCAATTAAAGACGAACTCGACGAATTGTGCAACCGAGAAAAAGTCACAATCGAAACATTACTCGAAGCATTTTACGTAACTTGTAAGGACAAGGAATCCGTGATGAAGCAAGTTACTCTAGAAGCTAAGAAGCGGTTGAAAAGTCGGAAGGAGGCGGGTAATATTCGTTCCAGTCTTACCAAACTGAATAATTTGACGCGCAAATAGGAAGTAATAAAAACAGCTCCGAAGAAGGGGAAATACTCTACTCTGCCGATCCTTCCCCCCTTGAAGCGATCAACTTGCGTCCCTTGTAAAAGCAACACAAGTACTTGTGCCAGTAATGAGTGCAACGCATGAACGCACAAGTAGGGTTGTGCAATGAAGAAGGATTTTTTAGCCAACTTGTAGGTAATTTATATGCTATTGGTGAGTGAGTCTCCATCAGTTTGTGGGTTTATAGCTAAAACTAATTTTTTAATTTGGCTCAAACGCGCGCACCGGAGCGATCGCCGTTTCTAAAAGGTTGGCACGTTCGGCATCATCGGAAACTTTGGCTATATATGTAGCAATCGTGTAAGCAATTTGTCCGTTACGTATAACTGTGCCAGCGATTGTGACACAGCTACGTACCAGCGACACAAATGCTATTAAGTAAATATACTCTGTTTACTTTTAACTTGACTAACTAACAAAGAAACAAAGTTACAAAATACCAACTTGGATTGTTTGTATAAGATTGATAAATCACGACTTGGTAATCATTATTTTGTAGTATCCCCACAAATTAAAAAAAAATTGCTACCGTAGTCAAGATAGTACCTGTGTATTATTATAGATGTCAAAAAGATAACTGGAAATGAATGCTAGTTATCCGATAAATTAGCAGGGTACGCGTTTCTTATCTGATACAACTTGACTTCCCACAACATAGCAACAATTTTTAGTGACAAATTAAATAATGTTAATTTCCGACAATCTACGCGATATTTTTCTTTCGCACCGCTCCACAAACAAAGATTTTGTGCGACCACTTGCCGCAGATATCGAAGCCATATCGTTCCAAGAACGAAACCTTTTAACTTGGTTGGATGAAGCAGAAATCCGTCCGGGACAAAGTATACCAGGTATGGTCAACGATGGCTTGGAAAAAAGCCGTTTTATCGCACTAATCATGACCCCTGACTACTTTAATAGCGAAAGCGGGTGGACGGAAGCCGAATGGCACGCCGCACTACACAACGACCCAGACAATCGCAAAGCACGCATTATTCCCATCCTTGCTGCCGATTGCCCTTATATTCCCTATCTTCTACGCCACCTCAAAGCAATTGATTTGCGCGAGAAAAATTATGAACGCGGGCTGAAAGAACTTATCGCTATATTGCGCGACGAACCTCTTCCCCGACCGATCGCAAATCGCGGGCAACTAGTTACTGCTGGAGGAAAAATCGAGCGCAGCAGTTTGATTGCCGAACGTGCTGTTATCCAAGGCGACCCCGATACAATTTCAGAAAAGTTGTACTGTAACCTCTTACCTATCGAACGTCTGCCGCAATATGTGTATGTAGCCCCAATTGCCGAAACATTAATTGATACCCGAACCGACGGAAGCCCTATATTTCCGTCCAAAGCCAAATTAAAAGAAGTCATCCGCACCGCACAGGAGGAAACAGGAGTAGAAAATTCATACATGCCTGCATTTCGGGTTTTTGAAGGTCAAATCGTTACTTTTCACGATTTACAATCATCTGAAAGCCCGTTTGCAGCTGTTATCAACGATAGTGCTATCGAGTCGATTCTTACATCAGACTTACTTTCAGATGCAGAGGAGAGAAAGCTAGTTATTTCTCTCCTCAATATGTGTTTAGACCGTCACGCACATCGAATTGGCTTAGTTATTGATGAAATTAAATCGCGCAGATTTTACTTCCCACCCAATAAAGATGGTAATGCCAACGTAATTACATGGATGCCCAATCGCAAGAAAGCCACGCGCACTGTAGCCAAACCATGTATCGACAAACAAGGGCAAACTAAAGCCAAATCTAGTACCGACCAACAAGAAAAAATCATATTTTGGCGGCACTTAGGCGCTTACCTCAAAATTGTCTTTCTTGCTAACAAGTTATATTTGCAAATTGTCCCAACTTGGGTACTTACAGAAGATGGCGTTCAAGTCAAAACAGGTCCTAAAGTCGGTCCAATCGTTATCAAATGGACGGGAGCCGAACGCAATTTACAAGTTCTTTACCATGTCCGCTTCTGGGCAACGGTATTGCGAGCCAAATCAATAGGGCAAATAATCCAAGTCTGGGCTGGCGAACAATCTATTGAAATATCAGTTGTACCTGCGTTCGTACAGCAAGCATTCGGTATCGAACACGACCGAAAAAATTTGATGGAAGAGTTAGACCAAGCGGCTTGGTTGTTGGCAGAAGAGGAAGAGGAATTAGCAACGGAAGACATAGAAGCCATTATCAATGCAGGTGTTGATATCACTAGTGAAGAAGATTTCTTCACACTTGACGATTCAGACGAGGAAGATTTTTTAGAAGATGAATAATAAAGGATTATCCAAACTTCACAACCGCAACTTACGCCTACGCAGTCCAAACTTTGAATCGGGAATCATCTCCGAACCTCTTATAACATTTGGCGGGCGGCACGAACACATTGATCCGAAAGTGGGATTGGCACTCTACGGTCCATACAGCCTAGTCGGACAATCTCGACCGTCGCTGTCTAGTATCATCATTGGTATTGTCGGTCCGCCCGATATGGTTGCCGATGCCGAACAATGGCTGCGTGGCTGCCAAGGTATGCTGACCAATGATGGCAGCGAACCGTTTCTTTATCCCCACTTTCCAGGATTTAATGCAGAATTACCATTCCAGTGCGAACTCATTTTTGGCGAGACTTGGCGCGAAACAATCAAAAAAGAGAAATTTCAAGAGGCTATAGATGCTGATAACTTCTACGAACGTCTAAAACGGGTTATCAAACTCTATACTCAAGCAATCGAGGTCTTAGCAGAACGCGAACCTCGTCCGCAAGTCATTCTCTGCTGCATTCCCCAAATCGTCATCGATTATTGCACGGTTCGCATCAAAAAAGGAGGAGAAGTCAAGCGCGTTAAATTAACCAAATCTGAACGCCGAAGTCTTAAAGCAGTACAACTTGGTCAATTACCCCTTTTCCCAGAAATGAATCCAACGCTGGGTGTCGAAGACATCGAAGACGGGCATCAAAACCTGCGCCGGGGGCTAAAAGCTGAAGCAATGCAGTACGGAATTCCCACCCAGCTTGTATGGCCAGGTACTTTACAACTTATCGATACTGCTACTGCATCTAACAAACGGAAATTACAGGATGTCGCCACACGGGCTTGGAATTTTTCCACCGCACTTTACCACAAAGCCGGCGGCACTCCCTGGCGATTAGCAGATATCGACCCCGGTGTTTGCTACGTCGGTGTTTCCTTTTACAAAGAGGTGTCCGAAACCGATCCTCGCATCCGCACCTCGATGGCACAAGCGTTCACCTCCGCAGGCGATGGATACGTTTTGCGAGGAAATCCGTTCGAGTGGGATGCATCAAAAAACGGTCGTTCGCCGCACTTAGACCAAACATCTGCTGCTGCGTTGATGCAAGATGTGATTGACTTGTACCGCAAACAAAACCGCGATAACCTTCCCCGACGCATTGTTGTCCACAAAACCTCGCGTTATTGGGAAGAAGAATTGGCTGGATTCAAAGATGCGTGCCAATCGATTTCCCAAGTTGATTTTGTTACTCTCGGCTGGCGGCAGATTCAATTTTATCGACTGGGCGACTACCCGCCAATTCGCGGCACGTACATTAAATTCAGTGCCGAAAATTTACTATTGTACACCTCCGGTTACAGCCCGTTTCAACGCACTTATTGCGGACCGCGAGTTCCTCATCCGCTTGAAATCCTCGAACATCACGGCGATAGTTCCTGGGATGTGATTTTAAAAGAAATCTTAGCGCTTACTAAAATGAACTGGAACACCGCCGACTTTGCGTGCAGCGACCCCGTAACCACCGCTTTTTCACAACGAGTTGGTCACATTCTTGCCGAGTTACCCTCCAAGCTACCAATGCGATATGAATACCGTTACTACATGTGAACAACCAATGCTTACTCCTCAACCCCAGCGATCGCAGCCAGCACGCTCGGCATATTGCTCTAATTCTTGGCGCAACAATTCCAGTTCGTTACGCAGTTGGGGTTCCTCGCACCAATTCTTCTCGTGCGCGACAGGATTTACATGCGGTGGGCGCTGCGTCTCCCACGCTTGTAATAAAGGATGCCACTTGGAAAGAAACGGACGCAACCCACGATTGAGGACAGCAAGCGCAATTCCACCAACCGAGTACGGTGCTGTCCCAACAGATAATCCTGCTTCCTTAAGAACATCGCGTGTCGTTTTAAACAAACTATGCAGCGATAATAGTGCTTCGCGGAGCAACCCGGGGTGCGAGTTCTGCTTCCAACGGTTGCAGCGATATTCTAGTCGCTAGTTCAACATATAAAGACCACGCCGCTTTCCGTTCGGTTGGGTCGGATGTCCATTCTGCCGAACCAAGCCCAAACGGAAGGCTTACAGATACTTTTGCGTTCTTTGGCAGGGACTCTACTTGACATTAGTATTCCCTCCTAGATTTGCATAGTCTGAATGCGATCGCACGCCGAAATCTCACTGATTTAATCAACAACGACATACAACATAGTACGCTTTTACTAAGGTAGTATACTACAACGTGTTCAGGATAGCTGCCCTATGGAAGAACTTACAGTTAAGTTAAGAATACTACTGCAACTAGTAAATGATTGGTTGAAATTTGCAGAAACAAAGAATGCGGTGCTACTTGCTTTTTCAGGCACAGGTATTACATCAACTCTCAAAGAACAATCAGTTAATGTCAAAGATTACAATGTTACAATTTTCGGTGGTGACGTAACTTTTACAGCCGTTCAGGAGATTTGATGGCAAGCACAATAACTACACTCGTTTCTTACACATATATAAATATTTAATTCACTCGTAGTACGGTGACATAATATCAAAAATGATATCAACCTCAGCAACGCTGAGGAGGATCTTTTCACCCATCAAAAAAACCTTTATTTGGGGTTGCGCCTTTTCCCCACACGAGATGCTAACTTATTAGTTAACTCCAACTGATACTGATTTTTGTTATCTTCATACGCCAAAATCACCCTTGGGTCGGCATGTCGGCTGAGATGCTGCACCTTGCGGTAATCACCATGAGCCAAATCCAAAGCATCCGTAATGCCCGAATGCCGAATCCGGTGCGGACTCATCCGCTTGCGAATACCCGCACGTTCGCATACCTTCCTCACAATTGCATACAACCCATCCCCTGTCAGCTGATGTCCAGAATTGTGGAAATCCAAAGCAATAAACAACGGGTCGCTGGGCTTCAAATTATAACGACATCCCAACCAATTAGAAATAGAGTCTGCCACCATCTCATTTAAATCCACCACTGTATCATCGTTACCCTTTCCCTTCCCATATATCCGTAATGTCGAAGAGTGGTAATCAAAATCCCCCACCTTCAACTTAGCTATTTCACAACGCCGAAGCACATTTGACCAAAATAGTAAAAACAGCGCGTAATCCCGCTGACCCTTCACACTTGTTAAATCAATAACATCAAATACTTTGTTATATTCATCCACACCAACACCTGAAGTATCCCTATACTTCGTCACACGCATAGACTCAATCCGGTCGGTATCGAACCGATACTTGCACCGCTTCAAATTCCTGCCAGCCTTAATTAGATACTTAATCGCCGCCAAATAGCGATTAATCGTCGCAGACTTCCTACCGGAGCTAACCAAATAATTCTTGAACTTCAAAATTAAAGTATTCGCCGACTCCTCATCCAACCCCCAAAACTCCGTAACATCACTCCTAGTCGGTTCTCTATTTAAAAAATATTGAAAAAACAACTTAATATTCCCAGCGTATCCCCGTTGCGTAGTATGAGCCTTTTGCTGCAACTCACTCAGAAAGTCACTTGAAAATTGCAACTCACCAGCTAGAGCCGCAAGCTGCCCCCCTTGATGAGTAATTGTACCTTGAGTATTTATATTGAGCATGAGTTAAATAATGCGTTAATGACAATGCATGTTTTCGTTAACGTCTTATATTAAATAGCATACCCCAACCGTCCAAGTACGAAACCCCTTGAATAACGAACATACGTATAGATTTGACACTGACAGCAGCACTCTCAAAACTCCCTCTTTTCGGGTATACGTGTAATAAGTGTTTATTTTTACTGTTAATTGGTCAAATATTGCACAAACTGCTCTTAATCCTTGTATAAATATTTTCTCTTCATTACTCAAAAAATACCTGTTGTAATAACGGGTGCTTTACTTTTTTGCATGACTGCTTTTTGCCAAAAGGGATACACCCGCGCATGTCCAATATTTACTTTTGAAGGCTGACGCGCGTGCACTCGTCGGCACGAGTGCAGTGGCAAACTGCATGGCGCTCTGTTTTAGCCGGGATCGAGAACGGAATACTGACTCTAATTTCAGCAAACCCTTGCAGCTTTATTGGTTTCACTCTGCTTACTGTGAAAAATATTAATTCTGTTATTATTGCTATCCATACAAAATTAATATTTTTGATCGCGGCTCTTTCCCCACTCGAAAAATCTCTCATCCAAGCAGGTTGGAGCGTCAGTTGCGCTCCAAACTTCACCCCTCCCAACGAGCGTCCATTAAAAACGGTTAATCAAATAATGCTTTAAGCATCCAATTCCTGATATTATGATAGCAATGCTATCTACTTGATATCGATAGCTGTTGCTAGCAATGGCGATATCAACATGTCCGAAACGGTCGATGATAATAAACCAAGTGCAATGGTACGCGTCCCGACTCCCCTAATTCCCGCAGTGAGGGAATTATCCCGTTTGCACCGACAAGGACGAACAAGCGAGATACTTCAAAGGCTTGATGAATTAATATTGGCGTTGGATAACAGCAGTGACAGCACATACAATGCCACAAGTCAAACGATAGGAGCAATTTACGAACGACTTGATAATTTGGAGTCGCAATTGTTGGGTGAGTCGAATAGCAATGAAACGGACTCAACCAAACGCCTCGCCTCACTAGAACAAAAAATCGAGGGGATGACAAGTCGGATGACACAATTTGCTTCGGCTATTATCCAAATACAAACAGGACTTAATAACCAACCGAGGCGGAATAAATCGTACAACAATTCTTATTATCAAGGGCAAACTGTTAAAATCCAACCATTAACAGAAGAAAATTTAGCGAAAAGATTAGGTGTGAATGTAGAAACTGTACGTAAAGAGAGAAGTAGCCAGCCACCGCCACTTTTTGTCGGGTGGTCTAAGCGTAAAGATACTTCTGGTATTGGGTGGGAATTTAACTCTCATACGGGACTATATCACCCAGTAACATAAAGATGTTGAAAAATCCCATAACAGATACCCAGAGAATTGGGCAGATATCGCGTTAGAGGTCAAACAATCCGCTGATTGTCCAGTGCTCTAAATGCAACTTACAATGCATCCGTCCAGGTGATAGTACAAAAGGACTTTCTCGTTCGGAAAGAATGGCTTTAACACTTACAGT
Organism: Tolypothrix sp. VBCCA 56010; assembly: GCF_050875635.1. NCBI lineage: Bacteria > Bacillati > Cyanobacteriota > Cyanophyceae > Nostocales > Tolypothrichaceae > Tolypothrix > Tolypothrix sp. VBCCA 56010. The sequence continues at coordinate 16,391 of NZ_JBPAOH010000032.1, read as the reverse complement.
CCATCACAAAAACTTTACGCCTGAAGACAACAGATTAGACAATCTTTGTGCTGTCTGCACTCCTTTGTCATTTATTATATCATTGTAGAAGAAAAGGGAATATCTCACGCCTAGCAATTATCATTGTGGAAAGATTAGGAATTAATTATTAGTTATAATTATAAAAAGTTTTTAGTTTGAAGCAAGAGCGCTTATCTGCATCGTCACCTGTTGCTTGTTGATTTTAGTCGTACCTAAAATATTTGGTGATTATTAGTGCATTAAAAATGTCGGGGATAATATCTCCGACATGGCTATTTTTCTGATTTTTCGCTTTTGTTGCAACTGACCAATTAAATATTAAGATTGTCCACCAAACAAGCGCAATTAATTCCGACCGCGATAACTGCATTAGTAATGGGGTAAACTCTTCTGGCAATAAAGCCAGTAATGGTTCAATAATTGCTTGAAGCTCGTTATCTAATGAACCAAAGCGAACTCGTAGTAAGTTTTCGACAACAAGACGTTCTCCTTCAAGTTTGGCTTGTTCCCGGTCTTGCTGATAAAGTGGTTCTAGTCGCATTTCGTAACTCCCTATCATCTTCTTATAATTGTTGTTTATTCATTAGTTATCCCTCAAAGTCGATCTTGTTCCCGTTGAAATGGTTGTAAATTTGTACTGCCTCAAACCAACTAGGTAGCGTCACCTCAACTTCTTCTAATTCATTCCCATTGCTATCCACCAAACCATGTACAATTTGTACTCTTGATAATGGTGTTTCACCATTTGCGGAAAACTTTTTAATTTTAATTGTACCAGCCTTACGTGCTTCAAATGTGCCTTCCACAGTACTTTCATTGGTAAAATAATGATTGATGCCAATAAAAAACTCTTTCGCTTTTCTGGTATCAGTCAGGTGCATGGAGAAAAATTTCATAGCTGACTCTTTACAAGATGGGATTTTTTTGAGATTTGTAAATTCATCAATAACTAGCTGTTGCTTTTGTTTCGGTCCTTCTTTAATTCTCGCTAACCAACGCTCACAAGCATCTGATAAAGCCTGTCCTATTTCTGATTCGGATTCTGCCTTGATTTGTGTATCTAATAATTGCCACACTTTCCAGTTTTCACCAGTAGCATGACGGTCGATAAGCTGGTAAATTGGAGCATCAAAGCAATATTTACGGATGATTGCTATACACCCCGCTGTGTTGGTTTTACCGCTGCCTTGGGAACCAATTAACCACAAAGGTTTGTTATTTTTGATAATTGTGTACAGCCAACCATCCTCCCATCTTTGTAGGGCTTCTAATAGTTGATTTACCCTTTCTTGCATATGAAATTCTGGGTTACTTAATGTTTCTGAATCATTATCAGATTTTTTCCTTAGTATCTTTTGGGTATCTGCTTCTGCTTTATGTTTATCTCTCAAGTTTTCGGCAATCTTTTTATCCATATCGGAATCGGCTAAATCAAACTGTTTTATCGTAGAAGCGTGTGTTTTATCCTGTATAAGAGAGGAACGTTTTAACTTATCTTGCATCGCTTCAACGGATATAAAACCGTGTTTTCCCTTCTGCTTATCCCAAACCCGGTTAGTTTGAAGCGTCTTAAATTCTCTCTCATTTTGACTCGAAACTGTGGTTAATTTAATACAACTTTTATACGCTTCTAATTCAGAATGTGCTGAGAGTTCGTCTATTTCTGCCTTTTTAGTCCAACTTAAGTAAGCGATTCCAGAAGCGAAGGGAGCAACTAAAAACCAAATTGCATTCTTATTACTAGCAGGGATATGACGAATGCTAAATGATGATTCTGGTAATGGTGTAGATGATTCAAATTGCTTTTGTGACCATACTTCTTTGAGCAATTTATGCTCGTATCTGCAATACTTTTTATCTAAGCTTTCTTGGCTTAGTTGGCTAAATTCTTCACCGTACCGAGGTGGTAAATTGGCAGTTTTCGGGCAGAATTTAATTGCTACTAAATCATACGGACGATTCGACTGGCTTAAATACATCGCACTTGATAAAGCAATTACTACCCCGATAACTGTTACCCCTGAGTAGACTTTCATCTTCTTTTTGAGTCAATAATCGTGTAAATACCAGCTAAAGCGAGTAAACCACCTACAACAATAAATCCATTTTGCTTGTCTTCAGGTAGCTTATTGAAAGCCGTAACTGTATCCTGCAATTGGTCGTAGGTTTGTTTTGATGAGTTAACAATGTTCAAAAAACTACCACATGCACTCCATATTACAAATGCAGTTACTAAGGTTGAGAATCCAAATTTGATAAGTTTACCCATATTGTCAGCTGACCATTGTCCGTCTTTACGATTAATATTTATCTCATCAAATACTTCTCTATTGGTTATTTGATTGATTAGGAGGATTGATGCTATTGCTAATGCTATTCCTTGTGTTCCACTGGTAATAATTAAAAATCGGGCTAAACTGTAGGAAGTAATTCCCCAAAAACTTGTCTCTAATCCCTTTAAAATACTTCGATTTTTGTTTAGCTTTCGGTTGAGATTATCCTTGTAAGCTTTGATAGCTTCAATTTCATCGGGGGTAAATGCAGTATCTTCTTGGATTGGATAATTTGATTCTTGGCTGGTATCCTCTCCTAACTCCAAATCGGACATAATAAAAATACCAGAATGTATTTTGATTTTTTACCTCCAGTTACAATTCGGTCTGGAGGTGTTTTAATTAACTGAAAATATCTCTAATATTGTTCCAAAGCTTAATTACTGGGTTTGTTGAGTAATGTTTCTGGGGAATCAGGCTTAAATCGCTGTCTGAGCCATTCTCTAGCAGGTGCTTTATCTTTTTATCTTCGTAATCTCTATCTGCTTTCATTTGTGCTAAAAATGGCTTATTGCTGATAGATTCAAGGCTAGCTTTGGCGTTAACTGTAGCCATTTGAGTATCTATCCAAGCCTGTAACTCGATGACATCTAGCGCATCATCGTGACGTTGATTCTCAGACTCTAGCTTGGCAAATAAACTAGTTTTATATTCCTCAATTAGGTTGTTGTACCGGGTGTTCTCCAGGGCTAATTCTCCCCCAGCTTTATCAATTGTGATCGCACCTTTACCACCACTTTTATAAATGTCAGCTAGGGCTGTGTTGTATTCGGTTGTGCCTTCGATATAGGCTTTAAGATTCTCCCGGATAAGCGGCATAGACGTAGCTAGTCTCTCCCCCAGCTTACCCATATCGCCAATCTGTTTGAGGGCTTTTTCGTCTCCGTTTACGGCTTTGATAATCAAAGCATTGTTGATGTCAAACTTTTGATTTGTAGCTTTGGTTATTTGTTTACCGTAGCCTGATACGTGGTCGCGAACTTTGGCTTTGTTTTTCATAATTAATCCTTACAATGTCCTTTACAGATGAAACCCTGTTCAATTAACCTTTGTCGTTGCTGGCTGGGGGTAAAGGGTTTAAAACTCACTACAAATTGAATCAGTAGGGGTATTAAACACAGCCCCAATATCAATAAATAAAGTTTATGTTCCCTTGATTTTGAGATGTGAGAGGATTGTAGCTTTTGTTCTTTTGAGGTTTGACTGGCTCACCGACAGTGCCGTTTTCACATTGCCTAAACCTTCTACAAACTTTTGATTGAGTTGCCTTTCTCGGTATGCAAAATGATTCTTTAAATCTTTATGGGTATCTTCGATGGATTGTTCTAAAGAATCATAGTGATGGTCGGCATAGGTTTTAATTGCTGAAGTTACTTCTCGAATAAATTCTGCATAATCTGTGAATTTATCTCCAACGGTTGATGCTAAGTCGGCTACTTCTACTTCGGATAGTTCAATCCCTAAAACTGATGCTTGGGTTGTGATTAAATCTTGCTTCTGTTCGGTACTAAATACTATGGATGATGTTTCTACTACTTCACCGCTCTCCTGACTCAGTATTTCATCAACAAAAGACTCATCAACAATATTGGACGAATCGCTAATTACGTGAAACTTCCCCCCGGAAGATTGCACCAAATGTGATGATTTTCCTGGTTGGATATTATTTGTATCAATTAATCTGGTGTTATCTAATTCGGTTTGTGAAGAATCTGACACTAGCTGAATTTGGTTTTTTGGATCATGTGCAGTGTTTATTTGTGTTTCAGCATTAGTCTCAATTGGTTGTTCCAGGTTAATAAAACCCATTTCATTTTTGGTATTCTGCATTTTGATTACTGACTGTACAATTTCCCGCTTGTGCTTACGGATATTCTTACCATTACGACATACTTTCAAAATGGCTTCTCGGATTTGTTGTGCTGTGGGTTTATAGTCCCCTGATTGTTTAACAGCTTTACGAATATTTTCTATATCGCTACGTGCAATCATTCTCCTAACCTCCTATTTGGATAATGGCAACTTTTGGGAGAGTTTCTTTTGAACGTACAGACAAGCAGCAGCAAATACTGGCACTAATTCTTCTGCTTTGTAGTCTCTGTTTTTATCAAAATACTTACCCTCCTTCTTGGGAACTGATTGAAACCATCTGATAATAGTTGTGCGGTGAGCTTTATTACTGCTAAGTTTTTGGAGTTCTCTGTAGACGACATCCCCTTTAACTAAGACTCGTTTGTTTGCTATCTGAAGTGCTGAGTAGTGGCAATAAATTAGTTGTTTCAAGGACAGCTTGGTGTATACCGTCCTCCTTTTTAAATCAGCAATTAGTTGGAGATTTTCACGGGTTATCTCCAATCCTGATTCGCGTAAAGCACGCTTTATCCTGTACCAACTTCTGTCACTTATTTCAGATTCATAGTGAATTTCAAAGTAAGTTTTAGCCTGGACATTTTTCATTTTTCTTGATAGTTAATGACGCTCAACTGCACTGCCGTTACTACGCACCATATGTATTGCACTGCAACGCAACTAACGGAAAATCAATATTTCTGGCTTTGGGAGAAATTTGGCAACCTTTCTTCGGTGCGTAGAGATGACAGTTTCAGTTCCTGTAATTGGGGTATTAACTGCGCTTGGGCTGCACCGAAAAAAATGCAACTGCTTTCTCCATAAGGATTTCGGAATTTACTGCCACGCTTGGGCTGCGGATGCACGGTCTCACTACGACCCACTTTGTGGGCATTAATAGCGCTTGCGGGTGTAAGAGTTTTGGGGTTCCCGCTTTCCCTCGGTTTTTGCTCATATGTTTTTAGGCAATACAAATCTGTCCCAAAATCGGCTGAAAAACAGTCAGTGTAAAGATTTAGGGTATTTTGGTATGTTGATGGTAGTATCGTATCACATGGTGCAAGTAGTGCAAGTGGTTATTTTGAACTTGGTTGTCCAGGTGGCACAATCAATGGGAGTTCAAATATTTGAAATGCCCACTGATAAAGCCAACGATGTTTTTATCCGAGTCTTTTTAAGCTCGGAAATGAGGACTCGCTTTAAAGTCGCTTGCGCTCAAGCCGAAGTAGCAATGAGTGAAAAGGCTAGAGAACTAATTGAAGAATGGACTATGAAGCAAGAAGTCCAAAATAAAAGCCCTTCGCCAAGTGACAGCAAGGAGGATAAATGAACATTGATGAAATTAATCCTTTGAGTTTGCCATCACTGCGGACGAACACAAAACCAAATTACCGCCCCCAATCCGCCGATACGAACATCGAAGCCGATATCTACCTGTTTGAACGATTGCGCCAACTCTCCCTCAAACAAAGGGTAGAAATGTTCGTCGCCTACGATCGCTCTGTAAAAAAACTTTGTCTTGCGGGTATCAAATGGCGGCAGAAAGATGCTCAAAGACAAGAAATTCGCCTGCGCTTTGCCCGTGCTGTCTTGGGGGACAAATTCCCCTGTGGCTTCCAACCCACTGGTACTGATGAAATTATGTGGATTCAAGATTCGATTTCTCTAGCTGGCGAACTCCACCAATTATTTGAATCGATAAATATCCCCTACTTTGTTAGTGGGGGTGTGGCGAGTTCCATTCACGGGGAGGCTCGCTCAACTCGTGATTTGGATTTGGTTATCTCTGTCAGGCTCTCCCAAATCGATTTGTTGGTGACAACTTTAGAGACAGGGGGATACTACTGTCCCGCCGGAGCAGTGGAGGATTTAAAGTTGGGGCGGGAACGAATGCTGAACATTACGCATACCGAAACGATCGCCAACGCTGATTTATATCTGATGGACAATTCGCCATTTGCTGTATCGCTTTTGTCCCGTCGTAGGTTGCTCGATGTAGAAGGGATGCCCCAATTTTGGGTAGCGTCTCCAGAGGACACTATTTTACAAAAACTGCGGTGGGGAAGGGGGAGTCAGTCAGAAAAACAGTGGCGCGATGTTTTGGGGATACTCAAGCTGCAAGCTGAGGGTTTGGACTACGACTATCTTACTGAGTGGGCGGAATACTTGGGTTTGGTTGATACTTTTAGTCAGGCGTTAACTGAGGCAGGCATTTTGTAGTGAACTTTCTTTCACACTTTACAAAAATGAATAATTAGACTTCTAATCAATTGGAGCTATCTTATGGCAGCAGACGATTTTAATCTTAAACTACCATTAATAGTAAATCTGAATCTTGTCAATCAATCAGGCAATGAGAACATTGACATCAATAAATTAATTATAGAAATTGATTCAACTTTATTTCCTAACAAAGAACAATTTATAAAAGCTTTACAGAACCATTTATTGCAGTCTTTAAAAGACAATTATGTAAATGACTCAATAAACTTAATAAAATCGCCAGATAAGTCTTTTGAAAACGCTGAACATGAATTGTATCTTCCAGAATCAAACGCTTGGTCGGAAGAAGATAACAATAGTAACCAGCAAGACGAAAAATTATCTGAAAACCCGGCTACTTCCCTGACCAACACTTCAGTAACAGTTAGACAAACAAAATTATTTAAATCCCAAAAATTTGAAGCTATTCCTACAGCAGCAATTATGTTTTCTAGTATTGACTCTCAAATCCAAAAAGAGTTGTGGAACCAAAATGAAAATGGGATAGCTTGCTTACAACATAAAGCCAAGGGCGATTCTCAAAATTATATTGAGCATTATATTACCAACCCTGGTGATATTACCATGCTTCCTTGGGATGAAGCCCTACAAATCATCGATAAATTTGGGTTTAGCAGTGCCAAACTGCACTTAATCTTTGCTGCCTATGCAATGAAACAGGAAAGACCTTGGGAAAGCTTATTTATTCTCAATGCCAGTGACTTAATAAAAGAGATGGGTTGGGATAAGCGAACTGATTTACCCAAACATGAAAAACTGCTGGAAATTGCCAACACTGCGTTTGCATTAGATTGTTTGTTAGTTAAAACAGTGTGGATAGAAGGTAGAAACAAAAAAGGCGGTATAAATGCTAGTACCCCTGTTGGTCGCATGTGGAATATCACAATTGTGCCCTATGGTCAGATAAATTTGCAGGGAAAAATAGAGGAGCCTGATGAAGTTCAGCTAATTATTCAACCCGGTGCTTGGACTAAACACTTTTTGAACCGAGCTGGAGCCAAATCGCGGGAAGCTTTATATCAGTTTGGCTACTTAGCCCAGCAAGTTTTGAAAATTGACCCCTACCATGATGAACTCGCGCTAAGGCTGGCTATATATCTTACATTGGATAGTCGGGTTCGCCTTAATGGGAACTACAAAGTACAGGAGTTACTAGAAATTGCATTCGCCAAACCGATTATAGACAAAGCCCGGTTAGACCGTCGCAGAGCTTATGACCTAAAGCAGCACTGGGATAGTGCTATAAAATTACTGCTCAAGCTGGGCTGGCAGATTGTGTTTGACCCGGAAACCTACCCCGAAGAGCTAAGACCAGACTCACTGGATAAGAAGCCCAAAGGCTACTTGGACAAGCTGCTAAGAGCCAAGCTAACTATTAAACCCCCAGCCCCTATCCCTGAACTTATAGCATCAAAGGCAAAACCCAAAGTAGAACGATTACAGTCGAAAGTCAAACCTAAGGTAGAACGATTACAGCCCAAAACCAAGGTTACACCGCCACAAAACACCGACTTGACTGGCAACCAAGTTAGAGAAGCACGTATTGCCAAAGGCTGCACACAAACTCAACTGGCTGATTTTCTTGGCGTGTCCCAAAAACTCATCTCCTTGATTGAACGGGGTGAGCGCACCATCAGTCAAGCTCACGCTAGCAAGATCCAAAAATTTATTGAGATTTAATTTTGAGTATTAATACTTAATAATACCTCGCTGCCAGCCGATTATTATCTGTAATCGGCTGTTCTTCTGTTATCTTTTTGTTCTAAAAAAAATAACTCAAAAAATAAGCTTCAAAGCCTTACGGCATATAAATTAGAGCTTTAGAACAACGACTCTAGAATCCCCGGACAAAAACTCTAGAATCCCCGGACAAAAACTCTAGAATCCCCGGACAATCCATTTTTAAAACCCATACTAAATAAGGGTTTTAGGCTTTTAGAACAGCCCGGATCATATAGATTAATTAGATCAAAATGCCAAACCCGTTTTTGCGGATCTGGCATTATTTTGCAATGCTATATACATTTCGCCAATTACTGGAATCGTTCCCCCCTTTACCAAGACCTCTCTTGGTTTCCACAGATGCACCCAGTCGGTGTGCCAATCTTGGGGGTGATGGTTGATGAAAGACAATCCTCATTCTCAATACCCCAACAACCTTACAGTCGCCGAGTACCACGAACTCGCCGTCCTTAGCGCCATCCACCCCGCGCTAATCGAGGCTAATTTTATCCACATCGAAGGCGTATTAGTTTACTCGTACTTATTCATTTCCGAGCAAATAAAGCGCAAAAACACCGGTCGAGTCACCGATAGCTTCTTAAAACAGTACCAACACGCCGAATCGGGTGGATTGTGGATTAGCGGACTCGACCCTCAAAACAACTGGCAACCGATGGAGTGGGGGCGCTTTAAGCCCACCAACCCTCGGATTAACGCCGATAAAGGCAAAATAGTCAAATACGAGTCACCACCCAAAACACCCAACCGCGTCACTTACTTTGATGTTCCCGACTGCATTTGGGATTTAGTCCGAAAGCGGTATAATATCAAGTACTATAATTCTCCCCTCTCGTCGCGCCTTACTGATAGGCTAAATCTGCTCTTATTTTGGGAATGGGTTATTCGTCATCCAGAAATTCCCATAATCCTCTGCGAAGGGGAAAAGAAAGCAGCCTGTTTGTTAAGTCTTGGGTTTGTAGCGATCGCACTCCCCGGTATTTGGAACGGACGTGTTGGTAAAAAAGACTTCTCAGAACGCCTGCACCCCGACTTGCTGCCATTAGCACAAAAAGGGCGCAAATTTATAATTCTTTTCGACCACGAAACCAACCCCAAAACCCGTTGGTCGGTCTTTCAAGCCACCCTACGTACAGGTAAGGCAATAGAAGCGGCTCTATGCGTCTGTGAAGTGGCTCAACTCCCAGGACCAGAGAAAGGGGTTGATGACTTCGTAGTAGCCCGTGGTGACGATGCTAGCGCCCTACTGACTGCGATCGTTGATGATGCCAAAACCCTCACAGATTATCAGCGATCATTCTACCTCAGCCAGAGAGGACTAAGCAACAAATACAAACCACACATTCGGGTAAATGTCAAGTATTTATCTCAAGAAGTTGAATTACCAGAATCAGGACTGGTAGTATTAGACAGTGATATGGGAACCGGTAAAACCGAGTTGCTCTCAAAATGGCGTGACTCTCATCCCCAATCGCGGTTTCTCAACAACGGGCATCGGGTTAATTTGCTGAAAAACCTGGCTAATCGTCTCAAAACCGAAATGTACTCGGATTTGGGTTACACGGGTTTAGCCAAGGCTACTGCCCTCAGCATCACCATCGACAGCTTGCACAAGCTTTGCACCGATTCCCTCACCTACGGCTGCGTGTTTATTGACGAAGCTTGCCAGTACCTAACTCACCTGCTGCACAGTAAAACCTGTAAAGAACATCGAGCATCGATTTTAGAAGTTCTGGAATATATCGTGTATAATGCGCCCTTGGTTGTAATTGCCGACGCGCATATGGACGACGTGACGGTGGACTTCTTCCGGGCAATGCGTCCACCATCAGAAAAACCGTTTATTATCAAAAACGAGTGGAAAAATGGCTCACGCCTAATTTACTGGTACGAAGGAGATAATTCCTCCGCCCTTGTAGCCCAAATTTCAGCAGCGCTGATGAGGGGTGAGAAAATTATGGTGCCTTCCGACTCCAAGCGGTTTATTAAGAAACTTGAAAAGTCGCTCTCTATGCGCGTTGTTGTAGAGGCTAGCAATGCAGACAGTATTTCGCAACCACCGCCATTTAATGACAATAATTCTGACTACTCCTCACAATTACCCCAAAAGATAGATGACAAAAATACTTCAGGTGGTGACCCCTCACAATTACCCCAAAAGATAGATGACAAAAATACTTCGGGTGGTGACCCCTCACAATTACCCCAAAAGATAGATGACAAAAATACTTCAGGTAGTGAACCCTTACAATTACCCCAAAAGATAGATGACAAAAAAAGGTCAGATGTAAAACAGCCTCTACGAGTTTGGGCGATCCACTCAGAAAACTCCGGCAGTGAAGAAAACGTTGCCTTCATCAAGGACATAACTAACTCTGTAAAGAGCCTAGATGCCCTTCTAGCGTCCCCTAGCCTGGGAACTGGGGTAGACATACCCGAATATCATTTCGACGCTGTTTTTGGCGTTTTTCACGGGGTTTCTCAAACGGCTACCGAATGCGCCCAACAACTTTGGCGTTATCGTCCCAACGTCCCGATTCACGTTTGGGTTGCTCCGCGTCCGCCCTTTGGTTATAAAGATACCAATGCCAGTAAAATTAAGGAGCGGTTGCTGCAAACAAACGAGATGACCGCTTTCCTGATCCGGATTGACCGTGAAACAGGACGAAGAGGTGCTGAAAAAGACTGGGCGCTAGATGCGTACTGTCAAATAATGGCAACGCGCCACCAATCTATCAACAACCTGCGGGCTGATTTACGCGACTTGTTGACAGAGATGGGTAACGTAATTATCCCAGTGGGTGCGGAGGACAATTATATTGCCCAACAGCAACTAAAAAATGCTGGCATTGCCCTAGACGCTGCTTATTATGCTGCGGTTGCTGATTCCAAGGAGATTTCGGCTACTGAGTATCGCCAACGTACTAGTAAAGATTATCTATCACCCGAAGAAATTTTCGAGTGCGAAAAATTCCGCATCAAAGATGCTTACGGGATGGAGGTGACAGAAACGCTGGTGCAAAAAGATAACAGTGGGAAATTAATTAAAGCGATCGCCGACTTGGAGGCAATTTTATCTGAGCCAGATGGTACAATTGTTGACCCAAATACTGGTTCGGAATACCCAGCACCACCAACAATTGTGGCAGACAAAGACCGTCAGGAGCGGTTGCACTTGGCGTTGTGTATGGACTGGGGGAATTACTCGGCTTCTTGGTTAGCGAGGTTTAATTTGGGACTGCATGGTATTCTCAAACGTCTAGTAGCGGGTGTTGAGGTGACAGCGAATGACCCTGATTTGGTGAGGATGACGGAAATAGCCAAATTTTGTGCGTCTCATGTTAAGGCAATTTTAGGGTTTACGGTTCCCCCTAACTGCAAACCAATGTGGCTGTTAGGGGTGCTAGTTGAGCAACTGGGGCTAAAGCAGGTTTCCCATAAGGTTGGTCATCGGGGGAAACAAGTTAAATATTACAGACTTAAACAGGAGGAATTGGAATTTGCTCGCGGGGTAATGAACCACCGTGCGAACAAACGTGCGCTAAAAGAAGAACGAATGCGTCAAGCCGCAGAAGATCAGGCACGGTATCAGGCTGCAATGCAGACTAGATATGGTGTTGCACCTCCCAATACTCCCGTATCCACCCCCCCCCCTAATTCTATAGGGGAACCCCTAGGGTCAGGGGTGGATACCAAAGTTGAAAACATCGATTTTGTCGATTTTGACCCCGAAGATGGCGATCCTACACCAATTCAGGTTTGTGTCCAACAACTGCGCTCTGGGATTAAGCATGGGGTTGATGCCATTAAAGATATCCTCCAACGTTGGAGTGAGGATCGTCGGTGGTGTGCTGTGCTACTGCTGGAAAAAATTGCAGCTGTGGAACTACGTGTATTAGAACAAATGATGCCACAGTTTTATACGTGGTTGAGTTTGTAACCATCTAATTGCTCTCCAATTTACCGCAACGCAAACGTCGAGTTACCGAGGCTGCACAGTTTCTGCTGTCAATATTTTTTATGTACGCCCCGTGCTTATTGCCTTACAGAATAAAAAAGTTGAGGAGTGTGCGTGAAATAAGGGCACACTTCATGAGGAATTTATACAGAAAGCTTGATTGGATTTTGATTTATTTGAACCCAAAAATCAAAGTAGTATTCTGCTTTTTGGTAAGCTAATCCGGGAGCAGTACGTCCAACATTTTTTCTCGTTTCTCTTTTCACGGGGATTCATAAAGGCAGCCCCTCAAGCTCGTCTCTTAGCACTTATGATCCCATACTTTTAAGCATGGGATTGAAGCAAGGAGCGTTTTGGTAGGAGTGCTACGCCATGATGCCACAAATCTTTTTATGAAGCATGTTCCTTATACCCACAACGTGCAGTTTTTATTGATACATATGTATTTCTGCCCTCTGCCCCTGCTTGCGCTGCCTTTCTTTGTAAGTTATATGTCGAACAACTTATTATCTTTTTTTGACATAAATTCGGCTTCTTCTTCAGCAGTAAATTGCCGACAAATTTGTATCCACTTATTTGATTCTGAACGGTAGATATAAGAATCTTCAGCAGTTGCTGCATATAAACATTGCAACCACACGTCTTGGTATTTCGGATTTTTCTCAGATTCTGTCAGAATAATATTTAAAATTTCCGGCAACGTTAAATTACTGCGAATAATCCTATCTGACTCGTTCAGTTCTTCAACTTCTAAACTAGAAAGAGTAGGACAAACAGTTGCTTGCGAATTACAATAGTAAATATTACCGCCCGGTACTTTCACCATCATCCATACTGGTTCGTATGGATAAGGAGATGTACAAGTAAAATCCTCATATTGTTCAATCATCCATCCAGAAGTTTCCTCCGATCCAAACATATATTCGCCATCGGTTAAGCAAGTTAAGCGAACTTTTTCTCTATCGGATGAATCCAAAAAACCAAGTTCTATCGCTCGGTCTAAAGCTTTTTCAATACTCCAAGGTTCAAAACTACCCGCCCCTTCCCAGTGCTGGTCACTATCTGGTTCATTCCACCCTTTCTTCCAATATCCAAATTCCCAAACAGTCATCATTGGGTCAAATTTAAATTCTGTACTTGTGGGCAAGCGGATAATTGCTATCGTCATGAATGCTCCAACTTTCTCACAAGCCACTGATATCGACTATTTTATCACCAATGTTTCTGCGTCTATTGTTACACCAGAATGGATAGTTGACACTTATGCACAAAGAAATTGGGTGGAAGTTTTTTATCGGGAAGCCTCATGTTGGTTAGGATTAAAAGAATATCAAGTTCGAGATAAAATAAGCCTATTACGCCATCTTATTTTAGTTTTCTGTGCCTATACTTTTATTCTTTGGCATCAGTTAACTGGTGGGTTACGACGAAGGTGGGCAAATAAACCTTTGAACACTTTTACAGAAGCTTTAGAGGCTTTTAGAATAGCCATGTCTTTCCGCTTTTTTGATTGGTTGATTCTCAACCGTGACCTGTTTGCCGCTTATAAAGCTAGTTTGGGCTATATTTGGGCTTAATTTTTGTTTAAGTCCCAATAATTGGGTTTAATATCAAGTTCGTCCGGTGACTCAACAAAATATAATGTCGTATCAGTACCAAACAATCAACCAAACAATAAATATAACCACAACCAAACATACAGTTATAAATCCAGTCTGTTTTTCCCAATATCGTTATAGGTATTTAATTTGTGACCAGTAGAGAGAGTATCGCGCCCCCAGTACGCCCACTGTATAGTGCTGCACATAAAAAAGTAACAGACCCCTGTCAACCCCAGCATTGCATTTTTCTTGGCACGAAAAACACAAACATCGAGGAAATCCTCTGACTGACAAATACTAAGAGCCTTCTGTCTTACTTTATGCTTGCAGTGACTAATAAGTAGGTCGGCGTGAAAAAACCAAACTATGTAAAGATAAATAAATACGGAAAATGCATATATAAAGGTGAGTGAGATATGGGCGTTCGTCTAAGGGTCTTTCTGACTAGTGAGCAAGATAAAACCCTGTTAAACCTGAGAACTGGGGATGTACCGCAGAAAGTCAAAGATCGCGCAGAAGTAATCAGATTAAATGCACATGGCTGGTATGTGGAAAAAATAGCTGCTCACTTTAAATGGACTCCACAAACAGTGAGAGAAGTTCTACATAAATGGCAAAAGCTTGGTCTGGAAGGACTTTGGGAATTACCAGGTCGAGGGGGCAAAACAAAGTGGAAAGAAGAGGACATCGTTTTTTTGGAAGAATGCCTCAAAAAAGAACCACGTACATACAACGGTCTTCAATTAGCTCAGAAATTAGAAAGCGATCGCCAAATTAAACTGAGTCCCGATAGATTAAGGCGGGTACTTAAAAAAAGGGGGTAAGAGTGGAAACGAGCTAGAAAAAGCCACCAAGGAAAACAAGACCCAAAAGTCAGGCAAATCAAGCAAGCAGACCTAGATATGTTGGAACTGTCTGCTGCAACTGGAGAAGTAGACTTGAAATATTTGGATGAATCAGGTTTTTGCATGTGGAGCGAGCCAAGTTACACTTATTACCAACGAGGGGAGCAAAAATGCTTAGAACAAACAAAGCGTCGTGGGCGTAGATTAAGCATCCGCAGCGTTTCTTCAACCTCTGATTAGCTTTGTTTACGGTCTGGTTATTGGGGGTGTCAATCGTAAATCTTACATCCAGATGATGGAGCAAGAAGCTTCTGATGCCGAAAAGACTGGACGCGCTAGGGTAATCGTCCAAGATAACAGTCCCATACATCGATGCCAGGAAGTTCAACAGTTGTGGACAAAGTGGGAAAACCAGGGTTTGTACATCTTCTTTTTGCCTAAATATTGTTCTGAAATGAACCCTATTGAATTGGAATGGCAACACCTTAAAAAAGATGAGCTAGCAGGACAAATGTTTGATAACGAGCTAGAACTTGCCGGGAGCTGTAATTGATGGTGTTAAAGCTAGGGGAGAAAAAGGAAACTATAGTACACAACGTATTAAATTTAACTCAAACTCTTTTGATTAACCTTTCGTTACATACCTATAAATTTTCCTGCCGACCTACTTAATATATAATACTTATTACGGAATTGCACTTGGCTAGGAGCTTACATTACACACTCGCTTTCTTCAAATAAGGGAAAAACCAAACCAATCCAATAATAAAATAACTTCGATTATGAAAGCTAACATAGATGCAACTCGATTATTGAAATCTATACTATATCGTTATAGGTCAACATATATTAGTAAAATCATTCTCCTGCTTTCATCAACTATTCCTACTGTTTTCCGAGTCCATAATTTGTCTAAGCGTATCGACATCACTAGGAATTAAATTACTATCAATATTGCCATTATTAACCCGCAAGATAACCCCATACCTAGATTCATCACTAACAGTAACTTCCAGCAAATCTGAGGATTGATAAATCCGGTACGAATTGGTGAAATTATACGTTTTCACATACAAGCGAGAATTATCTCCTGGTGATATCCCACCATATTTACCCACAAGTTCCATCACGATGCGTATAACTTCCTGCTCTGAATCAAGAAGTTTTATCAGGTTTGATGAGGCAAACATTTCTGGTTGTTGATGACGCAAGTTGCAAAATAACGCCCATGCTAAATCATCCTTAGTAATATCGTTTTTATCAGGCGTAGAAACATCAACCATGTGCGATCGCTTAATAGCCTTCAAATCCACATCCCACAAACAAATACCAGCAATCTTACAGTTAACAAACACCGCACCCTTTAAAAAAGCTTGCCTTAAGTTACAATCACTTAAATCTGCCCCTGTGAGGTCAGCATTACTCAGATTAGCTTTAATTAAACTAGCTCGACTCAGATTTGTATCCGTAAAAGAAGCACCACTAAGATTAGCTTCATCGAGGATTGCTTCAAGCAGGTGCGAATCTTTAACAATAGCACCACTGAGGTTACAAGTTCGCATATTGGCTTTTGTGAGATTAACACGTTGGAGAGTTGCGCCACTTAAATCCGTATCAACTAAGCTAGCTTCAAAAAAATTAATTGTATAGCCCCTAATATCAGTAAACCAAAAAGTTTTCTCCTCAAGGCGATCGCTAACCAGCCATTGCGTAGTTTTAGGTGCTAGGTGATACTAAATATCTTAAAAGTACTTATGCTTCT